>CAYOVC010000022.1:0-13782 GCA_964407305.1 uncultured Bacteroidaceae bacterium
GTGCAAATTCTCCAAGTTTATGTCCGACCATATTTTCTGTGATATAGACAGGGATAAACTTATTTCCGTTATGAACTGCAATAGTATGCCCTACAAAATCGGGAGAAATAACAGATCTTCTCGACCATGTTTTCAAAACCGATTTTTTCCCTGCATCATTCATCTCCAGAATACGCTTCTCCAGCTTGAAATCGATAAATGGACCTTTTTTTAATGAACGGCTCATGTATTCCTATTTTTTTGATTTTCTCTTCTCTACAATGTACTTATTGGACTGCTTCTTCCTGGACCTGGTTTTGAAACCTTTGGCCATCAAACCTTTCCTGGACCTCGGATGTCCGCCAGAGGCACGACCCTCACCGCCACCCATCGGGTGATCAACCGGGTTCATCACGACACCGCGAACGCGTGGTCTCCTTCCAAGCCAACGACTTCTGCCCGCCTTCCCTGAATAGGTAAGTCCATGGTCCTTGTTGGAAATCTGTCCAACTGTGGCACGACATGTTCCCAGGATCATGCGGATCTCACCGCTGGGCAATTTAACATTTGCATACTTTCCGTCACGCGAAGTAAGGGTTGCATAAGCACCTGCACTTCTGACAATCTTACCTCCCTGTCCCGGCTTCATCTCAATGTTATGCACATCGGTACCCAGTGGAATTTTTGAGAGGGGAAGCGTATTTCCTGTTTCCGGCGGACAGGTCTCGCCAGATTGAACGGTATCTCCAACCTTCAGTTTCTCCGGTGCAAGGATATACCTTTTTTCTCCATCTTCATAAACAACCAGTGCGATGTAGGCTGACCTGTTGGGGTCATATTCAATGGCCTTTACCCTGGCGGTTATATGATCCTTGTCTCTTTTAAAGTCAATCAGCCGATAACGTTTTTTGTGCCCACCACCAACATAGCGTATGGTCATGCGACCCTGACTGTTTCGTCCGCCTGATTTCTTCATGGGCCTGATCAACGTCTTCTCCGGTGTAGAGGTTGTTACCTCTTCAAAGGAGGGGATCAGCTTCCTTCTCTGTCCTGGTGTTACAGGTTTATACTTCTTTACTGGCATAATTTCCTATATATTGCTGTAAAAATCAATCGCTTCGCCTTCCGCAATAGTAACAACCGCTTTTTTAAAAGCGTTGGTCTTACCCCTGTTCACGCCCGACTTGGTATACCTCATCTTGAGTTTCCCACCATATCGCATGGTGTTTACATCGACAACGGTCACCTCGTAAAGCTCCTCAACGGCCTTCCTGATCTGCAGTTTGTTAGCCGTCTTCTCAACAATAAAACCATACCGGTTGAACTTCTCGCCCGCGGCAGTCATCTTTTCTGTTACTATAGGCTTCAATAAAATATTCATGACCTTCTTCTAATCAGATTATCTATGCTTTTTTTTGCAAAACGTCAATAGAACTCTCCACAAACAGGAGCGCTGAGGCGTTCATAATGTCGTATGTGTTTAGTTCTGAAACGGTTACGACCTTGGAGTTCTGTAAATTTCGCGACGACAAATATACATTTTTATTTCGTTCATTTAAAACGAAAACTGATTTTTTATCGTCTATCTTCAGGTTTTTCCGGATATCGCTGAACTCCTTCGTTTTCGGCTGATCGAGCATAAAGTCCTGCACGATCATTACCTGCTTGTTCTTCACCTTGTAGGAGAGTGCCGATTTACGTGCCAGCTCCTTCACCTTTTTATTCAGTTTCGAATCATAGCTTTTGGGCCTGGGACCAAATGTTCTGCCGCCACCCCTGAAGATCGGGTTTTTAATATCTCCAAAACGTGCAGTACCAGTTCCCTTTTGCCGCTTGATCTTTTTGGTACTTCCCTTCACTTCTGCACGCTCTTTGGACTTATGCGTGCCTTGTCTCTGGTGCGCGAGGTATTGCTTTACATCCAGATAGATCGCGTGATCATTGGGCTCAATGCCAAAGATATCCTTGTCCAGCTTCACTTTTTTGCCGGTACCATTTCCCTTGATATCTAATACTTCTAATTCCATTACTTCTCAATTATTAAATATGAACCATTGGATCCGGGTACTGACCCCTTCAGGATCAGGATATTATTTTCAGGGATAATTTTCATTATTTCAAGGTTCAGAATTTTCACCTTTCTGCCACCGGTTTGTCCGCCCATGCGCATTCCTTTGAAAACACGCGACGGATAAGAGGATGCACCAAGCGAACCCGGCGCCCTGTCCCTGTTATGCTGTCCGTGTGTAGCATCACCAACTCCACTGAAGTTATATCGCTTCACAACGCCCTGAAATCCTTTTCCTTTTGATATGCCCGAAACATCGAGCCAGGTATCGTCATTAAAGTAATCCACTGTGATCACGTCACCCGGTTTCCAGTCCCTGACAAAACCTTTCAGTTCAATCACCTTTCTTTTAGGTGTAGTATTTGCCTTCGTAAAATGACCTTTCATTGCAGCACTGGTATTTTTCTCTTTCTTCTCATCGAAGGCCAGTTGAACGGATGCATAGCCATCGCTTTCCACTGATTTCACCTGCGTTACAACGCAAGGTCCGGCCTGAATTACGGTGCAGGGAATATTCTTTCCTTTTGCATCATAAATAGAGGTCATTCCGACTTTTTTACCTATTAATCCCGGCATGCTATTTAAATTTTCCTTGGTTAAACTTTTATTTCTACTTCAACACCGCTGGGCAGCTCCAACTTCATCAATGCATCGATGGTCTTGGGTGTTGAGCTGTATATATCCAGCAATCTTTTATAGGAGCTCAGCTGAAACTGCTCCCTGGCCTTCTTGTTCACAAAAGGTGAACGCAATACGGTATAAATCCTCTTGTGCGTGGGAAGTGGTACCGGACCACTTATCACAGCTCCTGTTGACTTTACCGTCTTCACGATTTTTTCAGCAGACTTATCCACCAGATTGTGGTCGTAAGACTTTAATTTAATCCTGATCTTTTGGCTCATTACTCTCTGTTATTGATTTACCTTAAGCTTTTTTTAATAATTCATTTGAAATATTCGGGGGTACCTGGTCAAAATGGCTGAATTCCATGGTTGAACTGGCGCGACCCGATGACAGTGTTCTCAGCACTGTTACATATCCGAACTGCTCCGCGAGGGGTACCTTTGCCTTGATCAAGCGTGCTCCCGCCTTGGAGTCCATTCCTTCAACCTGCCCGCGCCGCTTATTCAGATCCGAGATCACATCACCCATATACTCTTCCGGAGTTACCACTTCAACGGCCATGATTGGCTCCATCAGCACCGGACTCGCCTTCTTACCTGCCTCCCTGAGTGCATGTCTTGCAGCAATCTCAAAGGAAAGCTGGTCTGAATCCACCGGATGATAGGATCCGTCCACCAACCGAACCTTTAGCGATTCGATCGCATAACCGGCTAGCGGACCGTTCAGCATGGCATTTGTGAATCCCTTTTCTACAGAGGGAATAAATTCTCTGGGGACATTCCCTCCTTTGATTTCATTGATAAACTGAAGTCCTTTTATATCTTCATCAGCTGGAGAGATATATACCTCGATATCGGCAAACTTTCCTCTTCCTCCGGTCTGCTTCCTGAAAACCTCCCTGTGGTGCACCTCTTTTGTGAGTGCCTCTTTATAGTTTACCTGCGGGGAGCCTACATTGCATTCAACCTTGAACTCCCTTTTCAACCTGTCGAGCAGAATCTCAAGATGCAATTCACCCATTCCGCTGATAATCGTCTGACCCGAATCGGGATCTGTTTTAACCTGGAAAGTAGGATCCTCTTCAGCAAGTTTCCCCAGGGCCAGTCCCAGCTTATCAATATCTGTTTGTGTTTTTGGCTCAACGGCGATCCCGATAACAGGCTCGGGGAATTCGATATTCTCCAGGATCAGGGGCTTATTGACAGCAGTGATCGTATCACCTGTCCGCAGCTCCTTCAATCCAACAACTGCACAAATATCACCTGCCTCGATCTCCGATTTCGGATTCTGCTTGTTGGCATGCATCTGGTAGATCCTTGTTATCCGCTCCTTTTTACCCGTCCTGTTATTGAGTACCATCACCCCCTCTTTCAAAAGACCCGAGTAAACACGAATATAAGCAAGGCGGCCCACAAACGGATCCGTCGCAATTTTAAAAACCAGTCCGGCAAGCGGATCATCAATCACAGGGGCACGCTCCTCTTCTTTCTCGCTGGAGGGATTGATGCCTGTTACACTACCGACATCCAGCGGACTGGGCATCAGGGCCACGATACCATCCAGGAGGCGCTGTATGCCCTTGTTTTTGAAAGCGGAACCACAAAATACAGGCGTAATATCCATATTGATGGTGGCACGCCGGGTATATTCCATAAATTCTTCTACTGAAATGGAGGTCCTGTCCTCAAGAAAACGATCAAGCAGGTCATCATCAGATACACATACGGCTTCTACCAGCTTCTCTCTCCACTCCTCTACGGTGTCGATCATATCTTCGGGAATGGGACAATATTCATATTTCATCCCGAGGGTTTCATCTTCCTTCCACACAATGGCCCTTCGTTCAATCAGGTCAACAATCCCTGAAAAATTTTCCTGGTCACCAATCGGCAGCTGCAATGGTACCGGATTTGCACCAAGCTTGCCTTTAATCTCTCCAACGACACCAAAAAAATCCGCGCCTACCCTGTCCATCTTGTTGACAAAAGCGATGCGCGGTACCTTGTATTTATCAGCCTGCCTCCACACTGTTTCCGACTGTGGCTCTACACCACCAACGGCACAAAAAACTGCAACAGCACCATCCAACACCCTCAGGGATCGCTCTACCTCAACGGTAAAGTCAACGTGACCCGGAGTATCGATAATATTGATCTTGTACTCCTGGTCGTTGTATTTCCAAAAGGTGGTCGTCGCTGCCGAGGTAATGGTAATTCCCCGCTCCTGCTCCTGGACCATCCAGTCCATAGTAGCCGCTCCGTCATGAACTTCACCGATGCGATGGGTAATACCTGTGTAGAACAGAATGCGTTCTGTGGTGGTTGTTTTCCCGGCATCGATGTGCGCCATGATCCCAATGTTTCTTGTATTTTTTAATCCTGGGGTCATTACCTGTGCACACTTACCTGCTAATACTTTCTCTTATATATCTATATATATATGCGTTTAAAATCTGAAATGGGCAAATGCCTTGTTTGATTCGGCCATTCTGTGGGTCTCCTCTTTTCTCTTGAAGGCGCCACCTTCATTGTTGTAGGCTGCAACGACCTCGGCTGCAAGCTTCTCACTCATTGATTTACCCGGACGCCTCCTGGCAAACAGGATCATATTCTTCATAGAGATGGAAACCTTGCGCTCCTGCCGCACCTCCATTGGCACCTGGAACGTTGCACCTCCCACTCTCCTGCTCTTCACCTCAACCTGCGGAGTAATATTGTCAAGTGCCTCCTTGAATACCTCGAGGGTCGTCTTTTCATCGTTCTTCGTTTTCGCCTCTACGATGTCCATTGCACCGTAAAAAATGTCGTATGCAACACTCTTTTTGCCGGCAAACATCATATTATTTACGAACTGCGTTACAAAAGGATCATTGTATCTCGGATCCGGTAACAATATACGCTTCTTGGGTTTGGACTTTCTCATTGCCTGTAAACGATTTCAATTATTTTTTCTTGGGTCTCTTGGTCCCGTATTTTGACCTGCGCTGGGTACGCCCCTCGACACCTGATGTGTCAAGCGCTCCGCGAATCAGGTGATATCTCACGCCCGGAAGATCCTTCACCCTGCCTCCCCTGATCATTACGATCGAGTGCTCCTGCAAATTATGACCCTCACCGGGGATGTATGCATTCACTTCCTTCTGGTTCGTGAGCCTTACCCTGGCAACTTTTCTCATTGCTGAATTAGGCTTCTTGGGAGTAGTGGTGTATACCCTTACACACACGCCACGACGCTGCGGACATGAATCCAGAGCCGGAGATTTGCTTTTGTCGACAAGCTCCTTTCTACCCTTGCGTACTAATTGTTGAATTGTAGGCATTTATGCTTAATTCTATTATTTAAAAAATATGTTTTTGTTCAAAATCGGGTTGCAAAGGTATTCTTTTTTTTAAAAAAACAAGAAGAATTTAATTAAATATTTATTGTCCCCTAATCAGCTGAATTGGGGTCAGCCTCTTGATTTATTCAAAATTTTATTACTTTTGCTCTCCGAATCAGAACAGGCAGATATAGAATAACTTAA
Source organism: uncultured Bacteroidaceae bacterium (assembly GCA_964407305.1). Lineage (GTDB taxonomy): Bacteria > Bacteroidota > Bacteroidia > Bacteroidales > M55B112. The sequence goes on from CAYOVC010000022.1 coordinate 6,195, forward strand.
TTGATAACACACCATTTATCGTATGAAAAACTACACAACCGATCGGATCAAAACCGTTGCATTGACTGGCAACGCGGGTTCAGGAAAAACAACCATGGCTGAAGCAATGCTGTTTGAGGGCGGTATTATAGAGCGCAGGGGTGATATCCGGAACAAGAATACCGTTTCTGACTATAACCAGATAGAGCATGAAAATGAGTCCTCGATCTACTCCACTATCATGTATACGGAACACAGCGATGCAAAGATCAATATACTGGATGTTCCCGGGGCCGATGATTTTGTCGGGGGAACCGTATCAAGTCTGCAGGTTGCAGATGCTTCCGTCATGCTGATCAATGCGCAAAATGGTGTTGAGGTTGGTACAGAGATCCACAGCCGCTGGCTCGATAAATTCGACAAACCTGCTATCATCGTGATCAACCATTGTGATCATGAAAAGGTAAATTTTGATAAGGCATTTGAATCCGTGAAGGATAGTTTCGGCAGCGATGCAGTACTGGCACAGTTTCCGGTAAATCCAGGACCGGGCTTCAATGCCATTGTAGATATCGTTAAGATGAAACAGTACACCTATCCGGCCGATGGAGGAAAACCTGAGGTTGGCGATATCGACGCAGAGCATCAGGACCGTGCCGAGGAGCTCCGTAACGAGCTGATTGAAAAAGCTGCCGAAAACGATGAGCAGCTGATGGAGCTCTTTTTTGAAAACGACGGACTCACTGAAGAAGAGATGCGCTCCGGGATAAAAACAGGTCTTCTTTCAAGGGGAATTTTCCCGATCTTCTGCGCAGCAGCCGAGAAAAACATTGGTGTTGGAAGGGTACTGGAATTCATTGCCGGCGTAGTTCCCTCTTCCGACCAGCTTCCGGCGGCAAAGACAAAAGATGACAAAGAGGTTGCTGCGGATGCTTCAGCACCTGCCTCCCTGTTTGTCTTCAAAACCTCCTTTGAATCGCATATCGGCGAGGTGAATTATTTTAAGGTGATGTCGGGAACAGTTACCGAAGGGATGGATCTGACAAATAACCGGACCTCCAACAAGGAGCGGTTTTCACAGCTGTTTGCCCCTTACGGAAAGAACCGCACGAAGGTAACACAGCTCGTTGCTGGTGATATCGGGTGTACCGTAAAAATGAAGAACACCACCACCAACGATACGCTTTGCGGACCGGGTGCCTCCTATGAGTTCCCGAAGATCGCATTCCCCAATCCAAAATACAGGGCCGCCATCAAACCACTCAGCGAAGGCGACGAGGAAAAGCTCGGCGAAGCACTCAACCGGATCCACCAGGAAGATCCGACCGTGATCATCGAGTATAGCAAGGAGTTGCGGCAGATCATCATCCACGGACAGGGTGAACACCACCTCAATATCGTGAAGTGGCACCTGGACAATATATATAAGGTGGAATCCGAATTCCTTCCCCCGAGGATCCCCTACCGTGAAACAATCACAAAAGCAGCACAGTCAGACTACAGGCACAAAAAGCAGTCGGGTGGTGCCGGCCAGTTCGGAGAGGTACACATGATTATTGAGCCCTTTATCGAGGGAACGCCTGAGAAAACGGCGTTTAAGATCAACGGAAAGGAGTACAAAATGTCCGTCAGGGGAAAAGAGGAGCACAAGCTCTCCTGGGGCGGTACACTTCAGTTCATTAACTGTATCGTAGGAGGTTCGATCGATGCCCGCTTCCTTCCGGCCATCCTGAAGGGTGTCATGGAGAAGATGGAAGAGGGTCCGCTGACCGGATCGTATGCACGCGATATCAGGGTATATGTGTATGATGGCAAGATGCACCCGGTAGACTCAAACGAAATCTCTTTTATGCTTGCTGGCAGGAACGCATTCAGCAATGCATTTAAAAACGCCGGACCGAAAATCATGGAACCGGTCTATATCGTAGATGTATTTGTACCATCAGACAGGATGGGTGATGTGATGAGTGACCTGCAGGGACGCCGTTCAATTGTACTCGGAATGTCGAGCGAAAAAGGATTTGAGAAAATCTCTGCCAAGGTTCCGCTGGCGGAGATGTCGAAATACTCAACTGCACTCAGCTCGCTGACCAATGGCCGGGCGATGTACTCGATGGCTTTTGACGAGTATGCTCCTGTTCCCGGAGATATTCAGGACGAGCTGCTAAAGGCATATGAAGCCGAGCAGGAGGAGGATTAAAGGGGTGGCTGATTATATGAGCATAATTAAAGGGTAACTATTATCTCTCCAGGAGGCTTTCCAGCTTCTCATCCAGCGCTTCACCGCGCAGGTTGATGCCGATGACCACTCCATGCTGATCGAGCAGGAAGTTGGAGGGGATCATCTGAATGTTATAGTCCTGCGCTGCCTGTGTGCGTGCTCCTTCCATGGTACCAAGCTGGTAGGGCCAGTCGAGCCGGTCCTGCATCACTGCCTTTCTCCAGGCTCCCTCGTCACGGTCAAGCGAAACGGAAAAGATCTCAAACCCCTCGCCTTTGGTGAAGGATGCCCTGTGGTATTCATCATACACCCTTACAAGATGTGGATTCTCCAGGCGGCACGGGTTGCACCAGGATGCCCAGAAATCGACCAGCACCAGCTTGCCTCTCAACGAGCTGAGCCTCATCGTCTCCCCTTCCAGGTTGGGCATCTCAATCTCCGGAGCCCGGAGTCCGAGGGTATGTCCAACGGGCAGCGCTGCAATCTCCGGTGGCATGGTGTAGGTGACTTCCCCATTAGATTGATCGGACGGTCTGTTTCCGCAGGAGGAGAGAAAGAGTAGCACAACAATTGTCAGTGTAAAAAAAGTATTTTTTATGATGATCATCGGTTCTGTTTTGTTAGTTACCACAAATTCATTTTTGGCGTTTCGCTGTTGAAAAATTAATTGCGTCAGGTCCCCGGATAAAAAACACTAATCCTCTCGCAGGATAGAGGCCCCCAAGCTGTTCAACCGCTTGTCGATTCGTTCGTACCCCCTGTCGATCTGCTCAATGTTATGTATGGTGCTGGTCCCTTCGGCGCTCATGGCAGCGATGAGGAGTGCCACCCCGGCCCTGATATCGGGCGAACTCATGTTGGTTGCACGGAGCTTCAGCTCATTGTTCAGTCCGATAACCGTTGCCCGGTGCGGGTCACAAAGGATGATCTGTGCCCCCATGTCAATCAGCTTGTCGACAAAAAACAGCCTGCTCTCAAACATTTTCTGGTGGATCAGCACACTTCCCTTTGCCTGTGTGGCTGTTACCAGGATCACGCTCAGCAGATCGGGTGTGAGTCCGGGCCATGGTGCATCTGCAATGGTCATGATCGCCCCGTCGATAAACGTTTCAATCTGATAATGGTCCATCTGCGGGATATAAATATCGTCCCCTCTCAGCTGAACACTGATGCCCAGTCGCCTGAATGAGGAGGGAATGATGCCCAACTCATCATATGCAACATCTTTAATAACCAATTCCGAGCCGGTCATAGCTGCCATCCCGATAAAACTCCCGATCTCGATCATATCGGGAAGGATCCTGTGGCGCGTTCCCCCGAGATAATCCACGCCGTGGATGGTGAGCAGGTTAGAGCCGATGCCTTCGATCTTCGCCCCCATGGAGACCAGCATGCGGCAGAGCTGCTGAAGGTAAGGCTCGCAGGCGGCGTTATAGATCGTGGTGGTACCCTTTGCCATGACCGCTGCCATGAGGATATTGGCGGTACCGGTTACAGAGGCCTCATCAAGCAACATGTAAGTACCCTTCAGTTTTTTTCCCTCCACATCGAAACAGGAGCGTTCGGCATTGAATTCGAAGTTGGCCCCCAAATCACGGAACCCGATGAAGTGTGTGTCGAGCCTGCGCCTTCCGATCTTATCACCGCCAGGCTTGGGGATGAATGCCTTTCCAAATCGGGCCAGCATGGGACCCACAAGCATCACGGAGCCGCGCAACTCGGTTGATTTCGCGTAATAGTCGCTGCTCTCCAGGTATTCCAGGTCAATCGCATCGGCCTGGAAGGTGTACGTTTTCTCGTCAATCTTTCCGATCTTCACACCAAGATCGCCCAGCAGTTCGATCAGTTTGATCACATCGCGGATGTGGGGGATATTCTCAATGGTAATCTTCTCGGGAGTAAGCAGCACTGCACAAAGAATCTGAAGTGCTTCGTTTTTGGCTCCCTGTGGCAGAATTTCTCCTGAGAGCCTTTTACCGCCTTCAATAATAAATTTAGCCATAAGCAGGATCTACTTTCTCTTTTTACCCGGACCTCATGAAAATGGAAAAGCACCATCTTCTGCATCACCGGGTTTACTGTCTCTTTTTGCCCCCGCCCTTTTTCTTCCTGACATTCTTGGCGAGGATTTCGCGTGTCTCGGGAAGTTCCAGATCGGGACTCAGCTCCAGGCGGTTACCTGAAAGTGTAACCAGGTCCTCACGGATCTCCCTGTCGTCGACCGCCTCCCTGTTCCAGGTAAGGTATGACTTTTTCATGTGGTAGGCGATCATTCTGACCAGGTCCTCTTTCTCCTCGCCATCCTCCATCGCAACTGCCTTTTCAATCATCAACACAATGGAGTGTCCGTAATGCTTGAAACGGATTTTTTTATGCGGATAAGGAACCCTCTTCGGTTTCTCATTCAGCAGCTCCTTTACCGGCTTCTCATAAGGAGAGTCGATATCAAGCCTGAAGTCGGAAATCACCATGAGATGATCCCAAAGCTTGTGCTTAAAGTCGGCGACATCCCTCAGATGAGGATTCAGGTTACCCATCACACCAATAACGGTCCTGGCTGCCTTGTTTCTCTCTTCCCTGTCTTCGATGGTCATGAGATGTTCTATCATCTTCTGGATGTTACGCCCGTATTCCGGGAGAACCAGTTTCTCCCGTCTTGTATTATAATCGTATGTCATAAGGTAAAATTATACAGCAAAAGTAGTGCATTTAATCCTGATAGTAAAACTTTTAATAAAACTTCCTCTCCGTTCATGCTTTTCCCTGCAGATTTGCATATTTCATTTGAACCGCATCACTTGTCCAATACCCGCAGCTTTGCAAACTTAAGGAGCAATTGTTTTCTGCCAATGGGGAACTGAACAGTAGCCTTTGTATTGGGAGCGACACCCTCCAATTGCACCACCTCTCCTACACCGAACCTGGGATGTTCCACCTTCATTCCCACCTGTACATTTGCGAGTGTTAATGGGTTACTATCCGCGGATGCAGCCCGATCCATTTTCAACAACTGCTTCTCTCCCACCGTCTCCCTGGTGCGTTTTTGCAACGAAGGATATTTTCCCGCAGGCACACTGCGTTCCCTGTAACGCTCCTCATCATTCACCTGGGTTACCGAAGGATAGAAATCGTGCGGCAACTCAATGAAATTTTTGTTGATCTCCCTGATAAACCTGCTGGGTGATGTGATCGTCTCAATACCCCAGCGGTATCTTTTTGTGGCAAAAGTGAGGGTGGCCGACTTTTCTGCCCTGGTAACAGCAACATAAAAGAGCCTGCGCTCCTCCTCGAGCCCTTTCATATCGCCGGTATTCATGGGAGAAGGAAAGAGCTCCTCCTCCAGTCCGGCAATAAATACATGCTTGAACTCCAGTCCTTTGGCAGCGTGCACGGTCATAACGCTCACCTTATTAAAATCCTCCTCCGTTTCTGTATCTGCATCAGTAAGCAACGTTACATCCTGCAGGTAGGTGGCAAGTGTAAGCTCCTCCTCCGACTCCAGGTTATCGGTATAGTCCTTGATGCCGTTCAGCAACTCCTCGACATTTTCATACCTGCTCACTGCCTCTGGCGTCCTCTCGGATTTGAGCTCTGTCATGATCCCTGTTTTATTGGCAATGGTATAGGCCAGGTCGAAAGCCTCCATCTCCTGCAGCTTTGACATGAACTCCCGGATCATCGCTGTGAATTCCTTCAGTTTCCTCACCGTGCCCTGGTTCAGACCCAGGTTTACCTGATCGAGGTGGGTGAGTACCTGCCAGATAGAGGTGTCGAGCTTCTCAGCATATCCGGTGATCTTTTCAACGGTTGTTTTTCCGATCCCACGGAGCGGAACATTGATTATTCTTTTGAGCGACTCATCATCTTCCGGATTTACGACAATTCGAAAATAGGCCAACAAATCCTTGATCTCCTTGCGTTGGTAAAAGGAGACCGATCCGAATACCTTATAAGGGATGTTAAGTTTTCTGAGGCTCTCCTCGAAAATTCTCGATTGTGCATTGGTGCGGTAGAGGATCGCAAAATGGCGGTAGTCGAGCTGTTCCCTGAACCGCAGGTCGGAGATCGCATTGGCAACGGCAAACCCCTCCTCCCGGTCGTCGCGCAGTTTCAGCACCCTGATCTTCTCCCCAAGCTCCTCTTTTGAAAAAACTTTTTTGGGAATCTGGTCCTGGTTTCTTGCAATAATGCTGTTCGCTGCATCAACGATCATGCGGGTTGACCTGTAGTTGCGTTCCAGCTTAAAAAGCTGGTAATCGGAATGGTCCTTCCTGAAGTTGAGGATGTTCTCTATCCTCGCACCACGAAAAGAATAGATACTCTGTGCATCATCACCCACCACGCAGATGTTTTTATGCGTCGCCGAGAGCTGCTTAATAATCTGGTACTGGGAGTAGTTGGTATCCTGGTACTCATCCACCAGGATATAGTCGAACGCCTGTTGATACTTGGCAAGCACAGCGGGATGGTGATTGAACATCAGGTTAATCTGTAGCAGCAGGTCGTCAAAATCCATCGCCCCGAACTTCTTGCACCTGCGGGTATAACTGCTGTAAATCTCGCCCATTTTCGGACGGCGTGTTGCCAGGTCCTTTGTTCGGATCTCATTGCTGTTCATGTATACCTCGGGGATAATGAGGTTGTTTTTTGCATAGGAGATGCGGCTGAACACCTCTGCAGGCTTGTAGATCTTATCGTCCAGCTTCATATCCCTGATAATCTGCCTCACCAGGTTCCTGGAGTCGATGGTGTCATAGATGGTAAAATTTGAAGGGTAACCGATTACATCGGCCTCACGACGGAGGATCCTGGCAAACAGGGAATGAAAGGTTCCCATCCATAACTGCCTGGCCAGGTCGTAAGAGACCATCTTTGCCACCCGCTCCTTCATCTCCCGTGCCGCCTTGTTGGTAAATGTAAGGGCCAGGATCCGGTATGGCTGCACACCCTGTTCCAGCAGGTACGCCACCCTGTAGGTGAGGATCCGTGTCTTACCCGATCCTGCACCTGCTACAACGAGTGCGGGACCGCGATACTGTTCAACTGCTTCGCGTTGGGAACTGTTTAAATCTTTCAGAAAATCTTTCAATGCCACCTCCATTTTTCGGCTGACTAAGATAGCAACTGGCAGGGGGATGACCATCCGGTTTCAAGTTTTTTTATTAACTTTTTATACAGACATGCCTTCTACAGACATGCCTTCTACAGACATACCGCTCCTCCGGAGCTGGGGCATGGATTATGACGTTCCTTCTACAGACATACCGCTCCTCCGGAGCTGAAATTGCTCCGGTAGGAGCAAAATGTCTGTAGAACAGGTTGCCCGCATGAAACCACAAGCCCCGCCAGGGGCGACATGTCTGTAGAACAGGTTGCCCGCATGAAACC
>CAYOVC010000022.1:13882-16089 GCA_964407305.1 uncultured Bacteroidaceae bacterium
CCACAAGCCCCGCCAGGGGCGACATGTCTGTAGAACAGGTTGCCCGCATGAAACCTCAAGCCCCGCCAGGGGCGACATGTCTGTAGAACAGGTTGCCCGCATGAAACCACAAGCCCCGCCAGGGGCGACATGTCTGTAGAACAGGTTGCCCGGATGAACACCCGTTCATAATGAAAAAGTTACAGATAATTGTTCATTTCACCGAAATGTTGCATTTTTGTGCCGGTCGTTGTGGATATAATAAACTGCAGTTTTTACGTTTAAAGTATTGGTGCATCGGATAGAATCAAAAACATTACCCCGGTCATTCAAAAACATTGGAAACTATTCCAATCACAGGTTATCAGGAAAGAGACTTCATTGAAGAAAAAAGCGACATACCAGCAAAGTGTAAGGGGGCATTCAGGCAGACTGCGACCAGGGCAGTTGTTGCTGCTTGTCATGCTGACAGGCGGGATGGCTTTTGGTCAGATCACCTCTCCACAGGCCGATGCAGTAAAAGCACTTTCATACCCTACTTACACATCTGAAAGTCAGCTTTTTGTATTTTACCAGACAGGTGACAGTACCCATCCCGGATCCCTTACTGCCACAGGACCCACAACCGGCAGTTTCGATTTTATCTGGACCAAATATGATCCCGATACCGATGGATTCACTATTCCCGTTGCAGCAGAAACTGGTGTAGCCGGTTCAACAGTTATCGATCTGAATGATGGTGGATACCGTGTTCAGATCTCAGATGGTTTAGATACAGACACCTCGTTCATCGGCTGGGTGATGCTGAACGACCTTCGTGTGTGGACAGAAAAAGATGCCAACGGCGAACTGGAGTCGTTCAGATCGGGATGCGGCGATGGAAACTACATCATAATAGCCGGGGGTGTGGAGATCGATACCTTTTACTATTACGACCCGGTCTCGCACAACCGGATTCTCTATCCAAACGATTTTGATATTCTCTGGACCAGCGACAACCCGGATCTGACCATCTACAACCCCAGGAACAAGGATGCCATGGGGGCCAATTATTCCAACGCACCGCCATACAAGGACACCTATTATATACTGTCGGCAACCGACAGCACAGGTATGACAGAGGTCGACTCGGTATTGTATGTCACCAAACATACCAAAGCTGAGTTTACGGTTGAGTACCTGGACAAGGTGACCATGGATTGGGAAGCGGACCTCGGCACAGAGTGGGGAGCAGAAAAGGGAAGCATGGATGCCCCTCTGACGGCCAGATTCTTCAATGAATCGCTAAACGGAAGTGAATTTACCTGGGTCTATATAGACAGCACCAACGAAGAAACGGGTCTCAATAATAAGGAGATTGACCCAACCACAGATATCAACTTTGAGCCTGAATTCACCTACTACACGGCAAACCGGTACTACTATCCCTACCTGGTTTCTGAAAGCGATGCCGGATGTATCGACACCTTCAGGCTGGAGGATGGTATTAGGGTGGTCCCCTCCCAACTGCTCATCCCAAATGTATTCACGCCAAACGGTGATGGAAAAAACGACGAATTCAAGTTCAAGCACCAATCACTCAAAGAGTGCAGGATCACTATTTCGGACCGGGGTGGCAGGGTGGTTTACCGGAAAAAGATCGATAATATCTATGATTGGGAGGGATGGCGTGGAACGATACTGAACTCCGACCGTCCGGCACCCGAGGGACAGTACTATTATGTCGTAGAGGGATTGGGGTATGACAATGTTGAGTACAAGGATCCCAACTATTTTGAACAGCGAAAGATCAACCGGCAACAGGGAGACGGATCGGGAACAAGCGGAACAGGTAATGGCGATGAACCATCGCAACTCAATATCTACACAGGCTGGCTCTACCTGTTCCGCAAAACAGGAAGCTTTTAACACACATAAGCTGCATCAAAAGGTTTGATATGAACCCCTCAGTATTGGAAACAGATATTTCGATGCAAAGACACCTGCCGGCAGGCAGGCCGGAAAGAACATATATCAAGTTATAATATACATGAAGTTCCTAAGGATCACCATTATCACAGTTATTGCTCTGATCATGGCCGGATTCGTCTATTTTGTATCCCGTAATGATCCCCAACAACAGCTGCTCACTTCGATGGAGTACCTCGCAACCCACCAGGTCTACCTGGTCCTGACGATCTTTGTACTTACACTGCTCAGCACCCTGACAGGCCTTCCGGTGCTCTACC
>CAYOVC010000023.1:0-16082 GCA_964407305.1 uncultured Bacteroidaceae bacterium
ATTATCACAGCCTCTGTAGAGGCATTCATCGATGCACTAAGTCAGACTGTCAGTTAACAACAAGGCAGGTATTTTTTAAAAAAACGCTCAGCTTCCCACCTGGTTCGTGATCTTTTCGGCAGTCTGAAAAGAGCGTCTACCTCATCTGGCGCAGGCTTTTTGCAATTTATTCTGATACAGCGCGAAACACGCCCCATATAGATCCGTCTACTGAGAGACCACAAGGCGGTGGGGGTATGAATATGAATGCAGGTTTCGGAAACATTTTACCAGCAAAAGTGTTAGCTTTATTAAATAATTATTGTGAAAAGGTCAATATTATATACAGTATTGTTTGTGTGGCTGCTGGTTCCTGATGTACTTGCACAAAAGCGAACCACACTCAGTGGCTACGTGCGTGATGCTGAGTCAGGCGAAGAGCTCATAGGAGCGAATATCGCGGTCCTCGAAACCGGCTCCGGCACAACAGCCAACCAATACGGTTTTTACTCCCTTACACTCCCTACAGGCTTCTATACCATTATTTTTTCCTACATCGGCTATAACCCCGTCTCTAAACCCCTGAACTTCAATGAAGATATAGAGCTCGACATAGAACTTGTACCCTCGGCCCGCGAATTGGAAGAGGTCACCATCACTGCCGAAGCATCCAATGCAAACATTACCAGCCTTGAAACCGGTTCTACCAAACTGCAGATCAGCAGAATCCGTAAAATTCCTGCACTAATGGGAGAGGTCGATGTAATTAAAGCCATACAGATGTTACCGGGCGTACAGGTTACCAGCGAGGGCTCATCAGGATTTAGCGTCAGGGGCGGAAGTGCCGATCAAAACCTGATCCTTCTCGATGAAGCCACTGTATATAATGCATCGCACCTGCTTGGCTTTTTTTCTATATTTAATAATGATGCGATAAAGGATGTAAAAATCTATAAAGGCGATATTCCTGCGCGTGCCGGGGGAAGGCTTGCCTCACTCCTCGATGTAAGAATGAAGGAGGGGAACAACAGGGAATTTGCCGGTACCGGGGGGATCGGCAATATATCAAGCAGGTTAACGCTTGAAGGCCCTATCGTTGAAGGCAAGGGCTCATTTCTCCTTAGCGGCCGGCGTACCTATGCAGATATATTTCTCCCCCTGGCAAGGGATACCGCAGTGCGGGATAATACACTCTATTTTTACGACATTAATGGCAAGATCAATTATACGCTGAATGAAAAAAACAGGATTTTTCTCTCATTTTACAATGGAAAAGATGTTTTTGCCAATGATTTTGCCGGAATGAATTTTGGCAACAGTACCTTCACCCTTCGCTGGAACCATCTATTCTCAAAAAAGCTATTCAGTAACTTTACCATGGTCCATTCAAGATACCTGTATGACCTGGGAACACCCCAGGATGCAATTCCCAGGTTTACATGGTATTCAAGGCTCACAGATTACGGACTAAAGGCTGATTTTATCTATTACCCTGCTCCCGATCATACTTTCCGTTTTGGGGCCTCCTCAATCCACCATGAGATATTGCCGGGACAGATCATTACCCAAACCGGTGATAATGGAAATGATACAACAACATATGCCTCCAATTTTTCGCTTGAAAGCGGACTCTATGCCTCAGGAGAATCCAGGTTCGGATCATCATTATCATTCAGATATGGATTGCGTCTGTCCCAGTTCAATAATATTGGGCCTGGCACTTTCTATAGCTATAATGAGCAGTACAAAGTGACAGATTCAACAGATTACGATAGGGGAACGTTTTTTAACACATATCGTGGACTAGAACCCCGGTTGGCCATCAATTATACCATGAATGAGAGGAATTCAGTCAAGATGAGCTATTCCAGAACGCTGCAGTACCTGCAACTCGCTTCCAATAGCAGTGCGGGCACTCCGCTCGATATCTGGTTTCCGGCCTCACCGAATATCAAACCACAACTTTCCAACCAGATGGCTGCAGGGTATTTCAGAAATTTTTTCGATAACAAGCTGGAAACTTCGGTCGAATTTTACTACAAAAAGATGAACCGTTCCATCGATTTTGCAGAACACGCTCAATTGATCCTCAATAAATACCTTGAAGGTGAAATCAGAACGGGATATGCAACTTCCTTTGGTACAGAACTCTTTTTACAATATACCGATCAAAAGTTTTCCGGCTGGATCAGCTACACCTATTCCAGAACAATCCGGTACTTTGATGATATCAATTCCGGCGACCCATATCCTGCGCCATATGACAAGCCCCACGACCTGGCGATTGTAGGTAGTTATGATTTCTCTGACAGAGTATCTCTTTCAGCCAATTGGATATACTCCACCGGATTACCTTTTACATTACCCACCGGGAGATATAAAATTGAAGGAAACATTATACCGCTTTATACAGGCAGGAACCAATACCGATTGGATGATTATCACAGGCTGGATCTGGCACTAACCATCCAGGAGAAAAAGAGAAGCTGGAGGCCCTGGAACGGTGAATGGAACTTTTCAGTCTACAATGCCTATGCAAGGAAAAACCCGTGGACCCTTAATTTTGTGCAGGACCAGGATGATCCCGATATCACTTATGCAGAGATGACCTATCTTTTTTCCATTATTCCATCCATCACTTATAATTTCAGGTTCTGATGACCACAACAAAAAGAAATATAACTTTCCTTGCAACGATTATGTTGCTTTCCATTTCATGTGTTGAGATCATAGAGATAGAACTGGATTCAACGTACAGGCGCCTGGTGGTATATGGACATATCTCATCCGATTCGGTCAGACACACTGTTGAATTGACCTCAACTTCAGACTACTTCTACAACCAGCCTCCACCCCCGGTAGAAAATGCATTGGTATCTATCGCTTTCAATGATACGTTGATGTTTCTCAAGGAATCCACAACCAACCCCGGAATCTATCAAACACCCGAAGCATTCAGGGGAATCCCCGGAACCACTTATAATCTCGAAATTCAGGATATAGATATTGATGAAGATGGGATTGATGAGATTTATACGGCTGAAACCACCATGCCTTCGATAGCCAGGGCCGATTCTATCAGGCTCAACAGGTTCATTACACCATTTTTTTCAGGCTATCAAGTGGTACTCTGGTCGCCTGAACCGCCACAAATTAATTACTATAATTATAAGCTCTTTCGCAACGGTGAACTTGTAAACAGGAAACTGTCTGACTATACCGTACAACCGGATGATTTTTTTAGTAACAACTATATTTCAGGTGTCCCCATAGGCTTTCTTAATGATGATGATCCCGTGGAATACGTCCAAACAGGGGATTCAGTAACACTCGAGATCAATAGTATTACCCCGGAATTTTACGATTTCATCATCGACGCGCAGAATGAGATATTTGGTAATAATCCTTTATTTAGTGGTCCCCCTGCCAACGTGTCTTCCAATTTAACCAATGGTGCTGTTGGTATTTTCACTGCATACTCTGTCGATAGGGTAAGCACGATAGCAAAAGGACCGCTTCCTTAAGAAACGGTCCCTTCTAAGATTCTGTCGCCAATGATCATCCATTAACATGGTGGGCGGGGAATATAAATCCAGTTGATTCCTTTTCTTAATGATCATCTCAGGTTTTCCTTCAAAACTTGATGCATAAAATCAAACTGCCTGCCAAAAAAAACAGATAAAAAAATCCTGCCTTACGTGTAAGACAGGATTTCCCTATTAAAATGGTAGTTTTAGGGTTAGTATGTATTGTAAATAACTTAATATGTTCACACTAACAGAAACAAATATAGTAAATCAATTCTTACATCAAAGCTTTTTATCTTTTTATTTTGATTTTTTATGTGAGGGGGGGCAACTACAACTGTTTTTTTTACATTTCAACCTGGCACAGGTTTTCTTTGAAGCCCTGGTTCATTAGCTAAAAACATCAGCCTCGTATACATACAATTCAGCATCACGCCAGCTGTCCCGCGACATCCCGAGCTTATTTCCGGCACAACACTCCAGGAACTCAACAGCTGACCATCTGTTCTCTGATGCAACCTGGGGCAGCAATGTGGCCCGCCTGATACCGTGGATCATATAAATACCATGCTTACCGATAATGATTTCATCAGGTCCGCTTATCCTTCTGCGCTCCGATAGAACAGAAATTTCTACGCTTAGATATTGTAACTCTTCTTCCATGACAGGTTTAAATCGCTTATCTTCAAATGCCGCCTCTATTGCCATTCTGTGTACGTTTTTGTATAGAGGCTCGTCTTCGGTAAATGTTCCAATACAACCCCTGAGATTCCTCTTCACATAGACAGATACAAATACTCCCCTCTTCGAATGCAGCGTTGAATCAATTTTAAATGTATCAGGCAACTTTCGCCTTTTTCCAGTGGCCAGATAATCATGTATCGACCATTCGGCGATGCTTATCAGCGTGTGTTTCTGTTTATTTGTAAGCATGATGTTTAAATGCCTGTATAGAACAAAATGGAAATGTAATCAACAACCTCCCTTGAGGGTAGCACCTCACCTGAATGTCCCCTGGCAAGAACAATGGATTTATAATCATGCTGCACCATTTCCGCATAGGCCATTAAGGTCATAACCGTACCATATCCACAAACTGATATTTGGTTCTCTTTTACAGTATGTTCCAGTTTGTCAATATCTTTGCTGACAATCTTTTCCAGAACCAATTCATCCTGCTTATGCCCCTGTTCCGGGGTCAGAAAATGGGAAAAATCACTCGAAGCGATGATCATAATATCGCGTCCTGTTTCGGTAACCGCCTGGTATAGATCGGATGCCAGTTTTCGCGCCATAGTAACCGTCTGATCCTTTATACATACCGGAAGGATATTCACCTCATTATTCCTGAAATAATACTGGATAAAGGGGATGATTACCTCTGCGGAGTGTTCGTTCCCCTGTGCATCCATATCTTCAGGGTAGGGGAGTAATTCGGAAAGTTCGCCATCCTGGAGAATATCACCTGCAGCATTTCTCCAGGTATGGTGGGGATCAAGCGAAATACGCGCCCCCATTCCGGTATGGTTGGGATTCAAAATCACAAAAGTGTCCGGTACAATTTCCTCCCGCTTGAGGTACTCAAAAAATGGAACTGTCTGGTAACCGCTATACATATGCGCTGCATGTGGGAGGACCGCACCAATTATTCTACCTGGCAGGTTGGCGGGTATATCGTATCGCTCCCGTTGTCCGATCTCCCCGATTAATTGAAAGATAGCGTTTTTCGTATCGGGATAAAACCTTCCCTGGAAAGATGCATTTCTGATCATGACTGTCTGAATTTACCTGTTATAATGGTCCCGCATTGGGTGCATGTATTGTTGCTCATACCAGTAATTTCCGTTGTATAATATGCTCTTTTTATGAGTAATTGTCCGCAGGAGGGACACCTTGTGTTTGAATCGGTATCCGAACTTGTATTGCCCAGGTAGACATAATCAAGAGACGCCTCTGCTATATGCTTGAATTCCAATAATTTTGAAGTTGGGGTAGGGGGGAGGTTCATTTTATATCCTGGAAAGTACCTTGACAAATGTAATACCTGTTCCCTTCCAAGGTTGTCGTGGATGTACGTAATCATTTTTTTGAATTCCTTTGTACCGTCATTTATTCCTGGAATTATGAGATTGGTTATTTCCAGGTGTTTTCCGCTCTTTTTGATCAATTCGATGGCTTTAAGCACCGGTTTAAGCGTGGCCCCTGTTATTTTGCGGTATGTGTTGTTATCAAAAAACTTCAGGTCGACGTTAAAAGCGGATATAAACGGCATCAATTCCCTGAGTGGATCTTGCATGATGTACCCATTTGTAACCATTACGCATTCGGTTCCGCTCCCTTTAAATGATTCGGCAACATCAATCATGTATTCGTAATATACAGTTGGTTCATTGTAGGTAAAAGCAATTAGCCGGACCGAATCCTGCGAGGTCCTCTTATGAATATCACTGACTTTGGTCTTCTGTAACATTGCCGGTGAAATTCCAAGACACTGGGATATATTTTCGTTCTGACAGTTTTTGCAATGCATGTTACATCCGACCGATCCGACAGAGAGGATCTTCTCACCGGGGTAAAAGTGATAAAGCGGCTTTTTTTCAACCGGATCCATAGTGATTGCCGATAACCGGCCGTAATTATCACTTACCAGCTTTCCCTGGTGAAAACTTCTTACTTTGCACTTACCGTTAGATACTGTATCAATCTCGCATAGGTGTGGACATAGAAGGCATCTGACCTTCGTATCAGATAACCGATGATAATAGCGTGCTTCTTGCATATGACGAAAGTTACAATTTTTTAACGATTCTGTCATAAACTTTCCCATGTTCTAAGTGTTAAACAGAAGGATGATTAGTAAAGAGATCCTGGTCATAAACGATTTTTAATATATTACAAATGATCTTGAGCGTTTTGATAATAACAGTTGTGTCGCTTTTCTCAATGGCTGATAGTCATACGAGGGAGTGGGCAGATAATTTTACGGGTATGAATGAACAAAAAACTGAAGTGGCAACATTTGCCAGTGGATGTTTCTGGTGTACAGAGGCAATATTCGACAGGGTTAAGGGAGTGCAATCTGTGGTATCCGGGTATTCCGGCGGACACGTTGTTAACCCTTCTTACAGAGAGGTAACCAGTGGCAGGACCGGCCATGCAGAGGCGATCCAGATAACCTATGATCCTACAGAGATTACCTATGTTGAATTGTTGGAAATATTCTTTAAAACCCATGATCCCACCACATTGAACAGGCAGGGGGCCGATGTAGGCACCCAATACCGGTCGGCAGTTTTCTTCCATTCAGAGGAGCAGAAAAAGACAGTTGAAGAAATTATTTTGGCCCTGAACAGTGAAGGTATATGGAAAGATCCTATTGTAACTGAGGTAACGGGATTCAGCAATTTCTATCCGGCAGAGAATTATCATCAGGAATATTATGACAACAATCCGGGACAGGGATATTGCAGGGTTGTTATCCAGCCTAAATTGGAGAAGTTCAAACAGGTGTTTGAGGATAAATTAAAATAAATGGATTATTCCCGGGGAAAGCAAATTGTGAATTCAGAGCCTTTTCCTTCCTCGGTCTTCACGTGGATTTTTCCTCCATTTCTTTCAGTATAGTCCCTGGCGATCATGAGTCCAAGCCCCGAGCCTTTCTCTCGCAGGGTTCCTTCAGTTGTTGTAACAGTTCCGTACGAAAATAATTTGCTCAGTATATCAGGACGAATACCTGTACCCTCATCTATTACAGAGATGCAAAAATTATTATTCTCTTTAAAACTTGCAATGGTCAACGAATCCCCGGGATAACTGAATTTTATCGCGTTCGAGATCAGGTTTCTCAGAACCGCTTTTACCATTTCGATATCAATGTAAAGATTAAAACTGTCCCTAATATCTCTATGCACAGCAATCTTCTTCTTTTCAATGGAGCATGACAGGTCATCCAGGCAATCCCCGATTAGTTTTTCAGCTCCGATTTCCGTTTTCTTTATCTCTATCAGGTCCATCTGCGACCTTGCCCAGTGTAACATGTTATCAAGTAGCGCCAATGCCCGTTTGGTACCGATACTGATCTGCTCCAGGTACTCCATGCTGGTCTCTTGATCCAATCCATCATGTTTGTCCAATAAAAGATCTGTAAATCCGGTGATGGCAGAAACAGGATTTCGCAGATCGTGTGCAACAATTGAGAAAAGCCTGTTCTTCTCTTCATTCATCCTCTTCAGCTTTTTCTCTGAAAGAATGAGCCGTTCATTATAGCTGTTCAACAATTGGTTTTTCTCTTCAAGCAGTTTTTTCTGCGCTTTGCTTCTCTGGTAACTTGTAATAAGGATAATAACGACAACGAATGAGACAACAATTAACAATATGAAAATATAATTTAATTTTTTTTGCATTTGTTGATCTGCCTTCATCTGCAACAACTCCTGCTCCTTAATTTTCTGCATATATAATACTGAGTCAATATCATGCGGATAATGGTATAGCGCTATTCCCGAATCGATATCTGTCTGTTCGGATAGTGATGCAGATTGTCTGACAAGAAGAAGAGAATCTTTGTAGTTACCTCCATAATCCCGAGAATGTGAGGCCAAAGATAACAGGGCCGACAACAGGATGGGAACAAATATTTTTCGGGTGCGATGCATGTTGACCAAACTTCTCTCTCCGAAGGTACGTTTTTTCTATATACTACCGAAAAAAACGCTCTTCATATATTTTTGCACACGCAGGATTGTCAGAATAGCTACACTAATATAAATCAAGTCTATATGGATAGGTGCTTATTGCATAACCTGCGAAGATTCCATATCCGTTTTCAATATTACTATAGACCAGTACGGGCTCGGAAAACGGATCAAAACGGGAATTCTGGTAATCATCAACAGATCGTCTGTAGAGGTATCCGGTCCTGTTAAAACTCATCAGCTCAACAGCATATTCCTTATCCGGAGTGGCATCCCAATCCATTATACTCAACTTTAGTTTGTATACCTGACCGTCAAAAAGTTCATCGCTGAACAACAAACTAATCCTGTATGAATCATCATCTGCGACCGGATCATCTGTTTTGAATGATTGCAATCTCCTCTCCCGGTGCAAAAGGGTAGAGTCCTCCGAATTAAAATATTCATTGTAACCATGTAAAAAAAGCTGGTAATAGTTTTCTACATCCGGGGGATCATTGATGGTGATGTTAAAAGTGCCTTCCATCCTGCCATACCTGGGAGAAAAATATTCATCATTGATTATCACCTGATGATGACTTAGATGAAAGTTGGAGTCGATAAGCGTAAAAGTAACATTGGAGATCGGAACTGGTTCCGGTGCATCATCCTGTGCATACACCACATTCTGATATTCAGGTGTGGTTACTTCTATGGAATAGTTGTCTCCAGCAATGGGAGGGTAAAGATCCGACCGATACCATCCATCTGTCACCGGACCTCTCAAGGTATCTATTAATTCCTTGTTCCTGTAAATATTGATAGAAGCGTTATTCACTAATTGCAGATCCGCATTATCCAGAACTGAAAGACTTTTACTTACCTGGAGTTCCCAGGTACTATCAGGCGAAAAAAAGCTATTCACCACGAGTTTCGAGGGACGCAGTGGGAAGTTATCAATTTTTTCAGTGGTCTCACAGGAAAGAATCGTGAAGGTGATTAAAAGGACCGTACTTAAACAGATTATTGCTCGCATCGTCTTTTTCCCGGTTAAAATTTGAAGGTATAAGTTGCGGATGGTATAAAAGGAAACAGGCTTACCCTGCGCAGTGCGCGGTTTCCCCTTGAGTCACGTCCGATATAATAATAAAAAGGGTTCTTCCTGTTATACGTGTTATAAACGCCAAGCGTCCATGCAGATTCTCCCCATCTGGTTGTTTTCTTTTTCTGAAAGCTAACATCCAGCCTGTGATAATCCGCGGCCCTGATCAAATTTCTGCCATCGACATGTTCCAACTCCACAACAAAGGGCAGTACACTTCCATGGTAATATAAACTTGGTGAAGATAAAAATCCGTAAGAAATGTAATTGTTGGATGCGCTTCCATAATATCTCTCAGTGGGCAATGTATGAGCAGTACCTGTTCCATAGATCCAGCTTGCAGAAAAATCCCATTTATCATCCAACGGAACAGTCAGCACTACGGAAACATCATGTCGTCGGTCATATTTATAAGGAAATACTTCTCCCATATTGAGTTTTTCAAACTGTCGTTCGGTCCAGGAAAGCGTATACCCGACCCAGCCTGTTAAGGCGCCAAGCTTTTTTTCAAAGAAAAGCTCTGCCCCATAAGACCATCCTTTTCCGCGCTCAACCTTATCTTCCCAGCCGGTACTTGATCCCATAAATGAGGCACCATCCTGGTATTCAATCAGGTTATCCATCTTTTTATAATAACCCTCGATGGATAACAGATACATTTCACTGAATGATTTGGTGATGCCAATTGCTACCTGGTGGGACCGCTGTGGTAATATCTTATCAGTGGCCGGAACCCACAAATCGGTGGGAAGTCCAATATTATTGTTAGTCAGCAGGTGGATATACTGCTGCATCATAGCATAGGATGATTTCAGCGACCATGTTTCATTGATCAGGTACCTGGCCGATAAACGGGGTTGCAGGGAATGGTAGTATTTCTGATTTACAAAAAAACCTGAATAATGAAGGCCCATGTTCGCCTTGATCCTGTTGGATAATTTAAAATCATCTTCGATATAGAGGGAAATCTCACTTGCACGAATGTAGTCTTCTCCCATCGTTGTATCAATATCCCCGGCTTCCTCATTTTTAAGTTTAAATACAGAAGCACCTGGTTTAAATGTATGATAAATATAATTTGCCCCAAACCTTACATAGTGATTGGAAGCAGGCAAAAAATCAAAATCAATTTTTCCGGCAAAATCTTCAATGCCGGAGATGAAATTCAATGAATTGATTTCGTTGGTAACACTATCAGCCGTTTCTACAATGTTTTCAGTATAGTTTGTTACTTGATAGTTGTAATTACTGTAAGTAATTGAAGTATTGCTGAATAGTTTACTGCTATATTGGTGGTTCCAACGTAATGCTGAGGTTATATTTCCCCATCCCAGTGCAGACCTGGCCTCGTCCGTATATAAATTGCCTCCGAATAAATAGGTGTAGGGTTTCTGATTCTGATAGAACCTGTCGTCTCCGGTATATACGCTTAGGTATAAATGATCCTTCTGGGAAATTTTATAATTAATTTTTGCATTCAGATCGTAGAAGAAATAGCCCTGCGTTGTAAATTCATCACCATCACCCAATTCCCTGATCAGAGGTTGGGCAATCAAATCAAGGTACGTTCTTCTTCCGGAGATAATGAAAGAGGACCTGTCTTTAACAACCGGACCTTCCAGCGTTAGTTTCGATGCAATCAGACCCACCGAACCGCTACCCTGGAACTTCTTTATATTTCCCTCTTTCAGACTGATATCCAGGACAGAAGATGACCTTCCTCCATACCTTGCAGGGAATCCTCCTTTTATCAATGTAATATTGTTGATGGCGTCCACATTGAATACTGAAAAGAAACCAAACAGGTGGGAGGCATTATAGACCGGGGTACCATCAAGAAGAATCAGGTTCTGGTCAGGTCCGCCACCCCTGACATATAGTCCGCTTGCTCCTTCAGTCCCTGATTGCACTCCTGGTAATAATTGGATCGCCTTTATCACATCCACCTCGCCGAGCAGGGCAGGGACGCTCTTTATGCTTTCAACCGAAATATCAATGGAGCTCATCTGGGTTGACTGT
The DNA here is from genome assembly GCA_964407305.1 of uncultured Bacteroidaceae bacterium. Classification (GTDB taxonomy): domain Bacteria; phylum Bacteroidota; class Bacteroidia; order Bacteroidales; genus M55B112. Next base: position 11,301 of record CAYOVC010000023.1, read on the forward strand.
ACAGTCTGACTGTTGCTATTGGCATATACTTCAACCTCTTCTATACCAAGGGATGGAGACATAGATACATTCAGTTGCATGTTTTCTGATAAGTGGATGCTTCTGACCTCAGTTTTATAACCTACATAACTGAATACAAGATCATATTCCCCTTGTCTCATAGTAATACTATAAAAACCGTAATTATTGGATGAGGTGCCTGACAGGTCGCTTTTATTGTAAATATTGGCACCGATGAGTTTTTCACCAGTAGCTTCGTCCTGAATATATCCGCTGATTGTCAGATTTTGTCCTGATAAAAAGGAGGTACAGAAAGTGGTTAATAGCAAGATCAGGGGTGCAATAACTCTTCGCATGGCTGGTTAGCTTTAATACACTTCAAAACGCTGCTATTTAAATATCATTGTCCGGGGAACAGGAAAAATGCGCTGAAAAGTAAAAAAAATTAACCAAGGCGCAGAAATGTATCGATCATTCTAGCTAATTGAATAGCCCATGATGGCATTGCCGCGTCGCACATACAGTACCCCCAGGTGAATGATTGGGTGTAAAAAGTGCTCCCGCGATCCTTTTACAATCGGGCAGTGCCGCTGCCATAAAGGTGATTGTCGAATTTTCCGAAACTGACAAATTTAATAATATGTCCTATAATTAATATTATGTTAAATATAAAATTGTAGAATAAGGGGAAGAATTTATTAGCTCTTCCCCTATCTGTGTTATAATGCTTTTAAGGCCTATAGCTCCTGAAGCCTTTCATTCGTCCGGATGTAGTGCTCATCTTCACTACCATATAATTTATAGTAGATACGTTTTAATAAGTCGAGGGCCTCTTTTTTGACAAGCGGATCGTTTTCAGAAAGATCATAGGTCTTTTCCAGCTTCTCAGCAGCAGCAAGATAGTACTCCTTGCCTTTATCTCCCAATATCTTTCTCATCTCTGCATCATCCTCGTAGCTCTCCTGATCGTAATAACTGGCTCCGACGGCATAATTCACATATCCACTCTGATACAAAACGTTTGCATTTGTGGGATCATACATTAACGATGTGTCATACAGCGCCAGCGCCTTATTAATCGTCTCTTCCTCAACATTAGGAACGTTGGTGATCAGCAATCCCTTCCAGTAATAAGCTGCCGGACATTCCGGACGTTTGCTGAGTCGCTCTTCTATAAATTCCAGTCCCTCTTCATTCTCCTTCATCAAATAGTAAGCCTGTGCCGTTACCGTAACAAGTAATGTACTGTCAGGATACTGCTCAAGTCCCTTCTTCAGATTCTTAATGGCCCCAAGTGTATCACCGATCGCATAATAATCCCTTGTCATCTGCACATAATTGGATGATCCACCATATCCGAGATCGGTTAGCTGGTCATAATAATCAATCGCTTTTCTGTACATCTCTTCCCCCTTTTGCTCTTTGCCTTCCTGCATGTACCTTGCCCCGATTTCCCGGGCAACAATTCCGCAATAATTGATCATCAATGTATCAATAACATCTTCAAATATCGGGAATTCATTGACCTCCAAAATAGACTCAAATGACTCCAATGCAGCAAGGTAATTCTCGTGATAGTACCTGTTCTGCCCATCACGTTGGAACTGCAGCTTCAGCTCTTCAAGGTTATCCTTTATCCGCTCCTGCGTTTTCATTTTCTTATCCTCATCCGTCAGTTCAACCGCCTTCTGATAACTCCTGAGTGCCTCATCAAGTGGGTTCTCATGGATCGGATCCACCCTGGTCCATCCCCTTAACCTTCCGTTCTCAAAGAAATAATTGATGGTTTCATACCTGTAGATCTCTACATCTTCCTTCTTGTCTATCGATTCCGGTTCGTTATATAATAATTTCACGGTAGTTTGGTCCATTCCAAGCTGAATTTGCTCAAGCCCGAGATTATCAATATCCTGAAACAGCTCTCCCCGCTTCCTCCAGGTTTTCTCTTTTTCTCCCCTCTTATCGTGTTCAATCTGCTCATCACTTTTTTCTGCTTTTCTCTCCAAAGTACTGTAATTCAATAAAATTGGAGTTGCTTGTGCCAGTGCACTACCAGTAATAAATGCAGTAATTACTGCAACTAACATTAACCGTTTCATCATTAATTGTGGTTTTGTTTGCTCAAAAATAAGAACTTATAAATAAATCTTCAAATACGATGCCATACTTTTATACAATCCTTTAAAATTCAATGTTCATTTCCGGCACAGTAAATACAATCTTCCTATGCATCTGTACCTGCCTCATCTCCGGTGTTATCATCCGGATCAACGATAATCTCTGCGTCTTCTCCGTTGTTTGATGGTACCTGGGTTGCCGCAGCAATGCGATCGCCCTCTCTAAGGTTGATCAGCCGAACGCCCTGGGTATTTCTTCCCATCACCCGTAAAGAACTTACAGACACTCGAATAGCGATACCCGCGGTGGTAATGATCATCAGATCATCCTCATCCGTCACCGCTTTAATAGCGATCAGACTACCTGTTTTTGGCGTAAGGTTTATTGTCTTAACACCTTTTCCTCCCCTATTTGTAATTCTGTAATTATCAAGATCTGATCGCTTACCGTAGCCATTTTCAGAGACCACAAGGATATCCTGTTCTCCCTCTTTTGCAACGATCATGCCAACTACTTCATCATCAGCACCTGCAAGGGTGATTGCCCTCACTCCTGAAGCTGTTCTTCCGATGGCCCTTACCTTTGATTCAGGAAACCTGATGGCCTTACCTGATTTCACCGCCAGCATCATATCCATCGTCCCGTCAGTGAGTCTGGCCTCCAGCAGCATATCACCTTCCCTTACATTGATCGCATTGATACCGTTTGTTCGCGGCCGGGAATAGGCTTCCAGGCTGGTCTTTTTTGCTATCCCCTTCTTCGTGGCAAGAACAATGAAATTGTTATTAATATAGGCTTCATCCTTAAGATCTCCTACTTTCAGGTAGGTCCTTAATGCATCATCAGATTCAATATTGATCAGGTTTTGCACGGCCCTTCCTTTGGAACTCCTGGTGCCTTCAGGTATTTCATAAACCTTTAACCAGAAGCAGCGCCCCTTGTCGGTAAAAAACAGAATGGTATTGTGCATGCTGGCAGAAAACATACTTACAATCACATCTTCATCACGTGTCGTACTGCCTTTTGCTCCTACTCCTCCCCTGTTCTGGGTCCTGAATTCATACAGCGGGGTTCGCTTAATATATCCCAGCTTAGAGATTGTAATCACCATCTCCTCATCAGCATAGAAGTCCTCCGGATTGAATTCCCCCTCATCCGGCACAAGTTCTGTCCTGCGCTCATCACCATATTTTTCCTTTACCTCCAGCAATTCATCCTTGATCAGTTGCATTCTAAGCCCCTCATCCGCCAGTAATTTCCTGTACCATTCGATCTGATGCATCAGGTTTTCATATTCCTCCTTCAGCTTGTCCCTCTCCAGTCCAACCAATCGTTGTAAACGCATATCCAGAATGGCCCTCGCCTGGACCTCAGTGAAGCCAAATTTCTCCATCAACCCGTCCCTGGCCTCTTCAGGGGTTCTGGATCCACGTATGAGCGCAATCACCTCATCGATGTGATCAAGTGCCTTTAAAAGTCCCTCCAGGATATGTGCCCTCTTTTCGGCCTGGTCCAGCTCATATTTGGTCCTTCTGACGATCACATCGTGCCTGTGGTTGACAAAATAGTGGATGATTTGCTTCAGGTTCAGTGTTTTGGGTCTTCCATTTACAAGGGCAATGCTGTTAACATTGAAAGAGGTCTGCAATGATGTGTATTTCAATAGGTTATTCAGAACGACATTGGCACTGGCCTCCTTTTTAAGAATAATAACGATCCGCATTCCTTTGCGGTCCGACTCATCATTGATGTAGGATATCCCCTCAATCTTCTTATCATTGATCAGATCTGCTGTTTTCCGGATCATTTCAGCTTTGTTCACCAGGTATGGAATCTCGGTAACGATGATCTTCTCGCGTCCTGAATCTGTCAGTTCAATCTCTGACCTGGCACGCATAACGATCCTGCCTCGTCCGGTTTCATAGGCATCCCTGATTCCCTGGTATCCATAAATAATACCCCCGGTAGGAAAATCAGGGGCTTTGACAATATCAATGAGCTCCGCAACTTCAATATCCTTATTGTCAATATATGCAACGATCGCATCGATGGTGTCTGTAATATTATGCGGCGGCATGTTGGTTGCCATCCCCACTGCAATTCCGGATGTACCATTTACCAAAAGGAGCGGTATGCGTGTAGGCAGCACACTTGGCTCTTCAATTGTATCATCAAAATTAAGTTGAAAATCAACCGTATCCTTGTCCAGGTCGATCATCACATCCTCTGCAATCTTCCTGAGCTTTGCTTCTGTGTAACGCATGGCAGCCGGACTGTCGCCATCTACTGATCCAAAGTTTCCCTGTCCATCCACCAATGGATAGCGCAAAGACCATATTTGTGCCATACGTACCATTGTGTCGTAAACGGAACTGTCGCCATGGGGATGGTATTTTCCAAGAACCTCCCCCACTATTCTTGCTGATTTCTTGTATGATCTGTTTGATAACACACCCAGTTCCCGCATCCCGAACAGCACCCTCCTGTGAACTGGTTTAAGTCCGTCACGTACGTCAGGCAATGCACGTGAAACAATGACCGACATCGAATAATCGATATAGGCCGATTTCATCTCCTCCTCAATGTTTACCCTGAGTATTTTCTCTCCTTCTGCCATCTAATGAATATTATTAGTAATCAATTATTTACGGGTATTTTTTACCC
>CAYOVC010000024.1:0-16028 GCA_964407305.1 uncultured Bacteroidaceae bacterium
CTGCAACAAGAGAGATCAATGGTAAGCAGACAACTGAAGAACGATTATATATCAGTAGTGTCATTTCGGATGCAGAAAGCTTCAACTCATTCATCCGTCAGCACTGGGGAGTAGAGAACTCGCTGCATTGGACACTTGATGTTACCTTCAGGGAAGACGATCAGAGGAAAAGAAATGGCCATGCGGCAAACAACTTCGCACTACTGGAAAAGATAGCCCTAAATCTATTGAAGTCAGAGGGCTCCAAAAACATAAGTATTAAGAATAAAAGGTTGGTGGCTGCCTGGGATAATCAGTTTTTGCTAAAAATTCTTCGAATTTAAATGCGTCGGCCCTGAGAAAAAACACGTATCTTGCTGATTGTTGAATAAAAAAGATTTTATTTATGAAAAGCCTATTTCGTTCATTTGCCCTATTGTTTCTTTCAGCGTTGATCGTAGCAGGGTGTAGCATCAATCCGGAACCAAAATTAAATGTCATGGTTGTTGCGGGCGGACACAGTTATGATACTGTAGAATTCGTAGAGATGTTCAATTCATTTTCCGAATTTAATATTGATACAGTCATGCAGCCCAAGGCAAACCGGCTGATCGGGAGCAATGCTGTTGATGATTATGACGTAATTATTTTCTATGATATGTGGAACGGCACTGACAGCACTGAAAAGGCAGGCTATTACAGGTTATTGGATCGCGGCATTGGCATGGTCTTCCTTCACCACTCCCTGGCCGGTAATCAACAATGGGATGAATTTAGCAGGATCATCGGGGGAAAGTACCATACACCCCGTAGCCAGGTTGATTCAAGCCGTTATTCCACATTCAGGCATGACATTGAGATTGAAATGAAAATTCCCAGGAGAGACCATCCTGTGACCAGGAATATGGAGGATTTTACGATTCTGGATGAGGGATATGGCAACATTGAAATGAAAGATGATGTCATGGTAATTCTTAAGACCAATCATGCGGATTGTTCAGAAAATACCGGATGGGTAAATACTTACAGGAACTCCAGGATCGTTTACCTGATGCCGGGACATGACAAGCATGCCTATTCCAATGAAAATTACAGGACCCTTTTGAAGAATTCCATTCGATTTGTTTACCGGCAGGGCCAGTATAACTAATGGCTGTCTAAATATAAATCCGCCACTGCAATTATTATACAAAAATTTTCTTTGATAGTCTGACTATCATTTTTCAAGTCGCTTCAAAGAGCTGAAGATCTCTTCAGAAGTAAAACCCCTTTGTGCAGCAAAGCGAAATATCTTCGCTTTACCAGCGGCCGTATGCATATTCCCGGCCGTTTTTATTTTTTCAATAATAAGCTGGTCGAGAAGCGCTTCATACAATGCATCATCAATTGTTTCGATTGCATTTTCTATGATCTCTTCCGGAATTTGCTTTCGGCGCAACGCATAGGTCATCTTCATTCTTCCCCATTTATTGAATTTCAGCTTGTCTTTCACAAAGAATTGCGCGTATCTTTTGTCATCCAGAAAGTTGTTCTTTTTTAAGTGGCTGATCGCTTTTTCAGCCTCCTCATCATTTAATCCCCAGGCGATCAGTTTTCCCCTGATATCATAACTGCACTTTTCGGCTGCGCTGCAGATTTTGGCAGCCCTGGCAACTGATTTTTCGTATACAGACATTGCTATTGCGGTTTAATTATAAAAATACGGTATACTTAATATGACCAACGCTTAAAAATATCACTGTTTATAACCATGTTATCTTTTTGCCCTGATAAATCTGTCTTTGCCGTGTATATCCTCCAACAGCAATACCTCATCATATCCGGCACCGGTAAATAGTTGTGCGGTCTCCTTTCCATATCTCTCATTGATTTCAACCCAGATCCTGCCTGTATCGGACAGCCTGTTTTCGGAAAATCTGATAATCTCCCTGTAAAAGATGAGCGGATCGTCATCGGTTACAAACAGGGCGATCTCTGGCTCATGTTCTGTTACGGTGGGCGACATTGATAATTTATCTGTTTGGGTCACATAGGGTGGATTGCTGACAATGATATCGAAGATTGCTTCGCCGGAGCCGCTTCCTGTGTCAAAGAGGTTTTGGTGCATGAAATTTACAGTCACATGATGGAGTAAAGCATTTTTCTCTGCCAACTGTATTGCATTGTTATCAACATCTATGGCACTCACCCTGCTCCCGGAAATATTCCGGGCCAGTGTAATGGCAATGCAACCGCTTCCACAACCTATATCAATGATTTGTGGAGTGGTATCCTGGTTATCCTGCAAAATCTTTGAAACCATCTCTTCTGTCTCCGGCCTGGGTATCAACACATGCTCGTTTACTAAAAATGAAAGATCCATAAACCAGGCCTCCCCCAAAATGTATTGAATAGGTCTGTTTTTCTTTAATTCATTAACAATTTTTGTAATTTCGGACAGTATTTTGGAATGTATTTCAGCAGAGGGGTTCATAAGAACAGAACGCTCACTGATTCCTACATGTGTAAGTATCAGCCGGGTTACTGAAACAGCTTCATGAACAGTTAGGATTTCTGATAATTGGCTGATCAATGCGCGCCTGAGCTCCGAAATGGACTGTATCCCTTTGTACATATTCAAAGATACGAAATAAAGGAAACGATGTATTCCGAAGATGAATTATACATGCGGCGCTGTTTTGAGCTTGCTTCTCATGGTCTTGGTAACACCAGGACCAATCCCCTTGTTGGATCTGTTATTGTACATCAGGGCAGAATCATTGGGGAGGGATATCACCATGTTTACGGCGGTCCGCATGCCGAGGTAAATGCTATCCGAAACGTTAAAGAAAAATCCCTTTTGCCGGAATCGACAATCTACATCAACCTTGAACCCTGTTCTCATTTCGGAAAAACTCCTCCGTGCAGTACACTGATATTAAATCACAGAATTCCGAGAATAGTGATATCAAATATTGACCCGTTTCCGAGTGTTAGTGGCAAGGGAATTGAAGCACTTAAAAGTGCCGGGACAGAGGTTGTTGATGGCGTGCTGTCTGGTGAAGGTGCATTTTTAAACCGGCGATTTCTGACATTTCACAATAAAAAGCGGCCCTATATCATTCTTAAATGGGCGGAAACTTCTGATGGGTTTATTGATATTGAGCGCCAGGCAGGTGACCCGGTGGGTACAAACTGGATCACCGATGATGTAGCCAGGACCCTTGTACATAAGTGGCGGGCAGAAGAGGCCGGATTAATGGTTGGAACAAATACGATTATTGCAGATGATCCCAAGCTAAATGTCAGACGCTGGAGTGGTAATAGTCCCCTGAGGATCACTTTCGACAGGAACGGGCGCATTCCTGAATCGGCAAACATTCTGGACAATAGTCAGGATACACTCATTTTTACCTGTAACCAGGAGAGATACTCGGGAAAAACCAACAGTGTGCTTGTAAATCATGATTATCAGATGGGTGATGTGTTGACTGAACTTTATGATCAAAAGATTATCTCTATTCTTGTTGAGGGTGGACAACAATTGCATACATCTTTTATATCAGCTGGTTTATGGGATGAGGCAAGGGTTTTTAAAGGTAGAATGAAGTTTTCCCAGGGGGTAAAAGCACCGGTACTTTATCAACAGCCCGACGAGATTGTACAGTTTGAGGGAAGTGATCTGAGTATCTATTTCAGGGAAGGTGCGGACAGATAAGCTTTAGATTGTTGTCCGTTAATGTATTAAAATCGTATGTTTGTGTAAATGGATTCTTATGTTGGTAACATTATTGTATTATTTTCGTAAACTGAGAAAAAATTTACAGATGAACCCCTCATCATTGGGAATGTATATTTGGCTTCGCCGAGCTAAAGGTTCAGCGGTGCAAAGATACCTGCCTGCCGGGAGGCAGGGAAGGAGATGTATAAATGGTTCGGTAACGAACTGATCGATGATGGGGGCTCGCCGAGCACCATAGAAAATATTTTATTCTGCGAGGCAACAAGTTACCTGTAGTTAGAACGATATTTAAATTATTTTATATCAAGTAGTTAAACAAAGAATTAATACAGATGAAAAGGATTTTACCGGTTATCGTTTTAATGCTTGTTACTGTAGTGGCTGGTTATGGTCAGTCGGCAAGAAAATACATGAGGGCAGGAGACAATTTTTTTAAGGTGCATAAATTTGAGGACGCCATTGTACAGTATAGCAATGCCATTGATTTAAAACCTGAAGATTATAAGGCCTATGTTGCAAGAGCAACAGCATATGAGCGAATCAACAAGTTTGCTGAAGCATCTGAAGATTATGAAAGAGCCCTGGTATTCAGGGACCGGGATGAAGAATTGCACTATCTGGCCGGAAGGGCCTATTTCAAGTCCGGTAAATATGGCTCCGCATTGGCAAAACTAAATACTGCCATCGGGAAAAAGTCAAATTACATGGAGGCCTATCAGACAAGAACGCAGGTCTATATCGCTTTGGAAAGGTACCAGGAGGCCCTTGATGATTGCAAGAGGGCCCTTCGTTTTAAAGAGGATGCATTGAATTTTTATAACCTGGCAAGGGTATATGAAAATCTGGAACTCTATGATGAGGCTGAAGATGCCTATAAAAAATCCATCAGTAAGAACAACAACATGGAGGAGGTACACCTCTCCCTTGGCAAGTTATCATTTAGCAGGGAAAAGTATGACATGGCAATGTCGTCTGTCAACCAGGTGCTGCGCATTAATTCCAGAAACAAGGAGGCCCTGATGCTCAGAAGCAGTATACATGCTGCCAGGATGAATATTATGCAGGCAGTCAATGATATTTCAGAAGCCCTGATCATCTACAGGGGCGATCCTGAATTGCATATGCTCAGGGGGGATTTTTATCAGCTGCTAAGCAGGCACTCAGACGCCATCGTTGATTATACAATTGCCCTGGAGGCAGGAGAAAACTCAGCAGATGTTTTTTATAAACGGGCAAAGTCATATGAGCAGATCAGGGACTTTAAATCTGCCATGGCCGATTACAACAAGCTGCTTGAATTATCTGCATTTGACGGAGACGCACAAAGGCTGCTTGCACAGGCAAATGAGCGAATGTACGAGATCAACCGGGAGAGCAACAAGCCGGTTGTTAGGTTGATAGACCCTGTTTCGGAAAAAAATAAAACCGTGCATGTTCCCAGGGACTTGAACGTACTGGCCCTCACCGGTATGATTGAGGATGAAAGTGCTATCAAATCATTGAAAATCAACAATTTTACAGTACAGCCAACTGAGACTGAGGAGGGATTTGAATTTCTTGCGAGTATCAACCTGAGGGATGCAGATCAGATCATCGTGGAGGTGAGTGACGTGTATGACAATGAGGAGACCGCCATTTTTAATATTCTCCGGACAGAGACCGATGTACCAAAAGTAAATATTATTGCGCCCTATGCGTCGGATAACAACACAATTTATCTGGATTCGGATGCTCCGGTCATTTATGTGGAGGGGAAGATCAATGATGAAAGCCTGATCAGGTCAATATACATAGATGATATTGCTGCCAGCTTTGTGCCTTCAGATAACAACCCCGTTTTTTCTGCCAGGGTAAGGGTTGAGAACCGCAGCCGTTTTACCGTAAAGGCTGAGGATATTTATGGAAATATTGCAGATGTGGAATTTTCCCTGAACAGGGAGGCTGCCAGCTACAGCAGTAATCCGATGGGAAAAACATGGGCAATTTTCATAGAGAATTCAAATTATCAGCATTTTGCAAGCCTGGAAGGTCCCTCCAAGGATGTCACCCTGATGAAGACCGCATTAACGAAATACCAGGTGCATAATTTTATCCATAAGAAGGATATGACCAAAGAAAGCATGGAGCGCTTTTTTGCTATTGAACTCCGGGATCTGCTCAGGAGCAACATGGTTAATTCGATCCTGATCTGGTATGCCGGACATGGAAAATTTGTAAATGAGACTGGTTACTGGATTCCGGTTGATGCAAAAAGAGACGATGAGTTCACATATTTCAATATCAATGCATTGAAAGCATCTATGCAATCATATCCCGACATGATTACACACACGCTCGTTATTACTGATGCCTGTGAGTCGGGCCCCAGTTTCTACCAGGCAATGCGGTCGACAACTGAGATAAGGAGTTGCGACGACTGGGAGGCAACCCGTTTCAAGTCATCCCAGGTGCTCTCCTCGGCCGGGTATGAGCTCGCCAGCGATGATAGTCAGTTTACAAGAACTTTCGCCAATACCCTTGCCAACAATCCCGATGCCTGTATACCAATAGAGAGCATTGTCCGGAAAGTTACAACTGCAGTTGTTGGACTGAACCAACAAAAGCCGCAATTTGGAAAAATTGCAGGATTACAGGACGAGAATGGCACATTCTTCTTCATACCGAAAGATTATTAAACATGACAGTCAAAACGACAAAAAAAATTATTCGTTCACCGGGACGGATCATTTTTTTATTGCTGATAATTGCTTCATTCCAGGTATTGTCACAACAATACTATTTCGACAATTATAGTGTATCCCAGGGCCTGGCACAATCAACTGTCTATAGCATCATACAGGACAGGAATGATAATTATTGGATGGGGACCCAGGCCGGTCTCTCTAAATTTGACGGGGTGGTATTTGTCAATTATACGGCAGAAGACGGTATTGCCGAAGGTGGTGTGCGGGTAGTTTTTGAAGATTCCCACGGGAATTTATGGGCCGGTCATGACGGAGGAGGGGTTACCCGTTTTGATGGAAGCAGCTTTGAGATTTATGACCAGGCCGCACTTCACCTGAAATCAAATATCACGACAATTCTGGAGGATGCTGAGGGGTATTTATGGATCGCAACACAGGAGTCGGGTGCTGCTATGATCAAAAATCCCGGCGCTCCACTGGACTCCATCAGGTACGAGATGTACCTCGGGCGCAGATTGTCAGACAGGATTTTCGGCAGTATGCTTTCCAGTGACGGATCCCTTTATTTCGTTACCGATCCTGTTGTAAAAAAATTTAACAGGGATAGTTTGCGTTTCGATCACCTTGAAGTTAACGGTGTACCCCGTTTTTTTGCAACAACCTGTATCCTCGAAGACAGAAACAGGGATTTGTGGTTCGGTACCTATCATGGCGGTTTGTTCAGATATATGCGGGAAGCAGATGATTCTAAAATGTATGATCTTATTAAACTTGGGATGACATCCAACTGGATCAGTGCACTTTTTGAAGACCGGTATGGAAGCATATGGATAGGGACCTGGGGAGGAGGTGTCGGACGTTTGGATCCGGATGAAGGATTTACCGTATTTGATGGCCGTAACGGGATGCCCGGAAGCAAGATATGGAGGATTATGGAAGATAAGGAGGGTAATATTGTTTTTGGAACCAATGAGCATGGAATCTGTGCCTTCAAGGGCGACTATTTTGTGTCGTGGTTCGAGGACGATGGTCTTATTAATCCGCAGGTTTTTGCAGTCGATCAGTTGGCTGACGGAAGCTACTGGTTGGGTACGAATGATGGAATATCCATTTTATCCCTTGGAAACGGTAGTAGTACGATCCGCGACTTTTACAGGCTCAAGGGGGAAAGGGTAAGATTTATTAAGGAGGATAAAAATGGCAATAAGTGGATCGGTGCCGATGGAGAGGGATTGTTTACCTACACTTCTGGCGGTGAATTCCGGTTTGAGCCTTTAATTAACAGTAATATTCCCCATGGCATGGTGACCGGGCTGGAAGTTGATGACCAGAACAATCTCTGGGTTGGAACCCTGGATGGCCTTGTCTACTATGAGATCGACAACCGTAAGATCAGCAGGCTGACCCAGGTGAACGGACTGGAGGGAAATGAAATCTCGGCCGTCTATCCAGACAGCAAAGGCAGGATATGGATCGGTATCAGTGGAAAGGGAGTAAACATTATTGAAGGATCAGATTTTAAACAGGCGAATTTGGAGATGAATATTACCCCGACCTGTTTCACAGAGGACAGAAACGGGATTATTTGGATCGGTACAGAAGGCAGGGGTGTGCTTGGATACAGTATGGATGAGGAGCAAGTTGTGAAGCACCTGACGGTCAGGGACAACGGTTTGCTGGCTAACCTGATTAACCTGTTAAATTGTGATGAGAACAATTACCTGTACATTGGGACAAATAAGGGGTTGAATAAATATGATCAGAATGAAGGAAAAGTATATGGGTTTACCAGAAAAAGCGGGTTTGTCGGGATTGAAACAAAACAGAACGCAACCTGCCTGGATGCCGATGGAAACCTCTGGTTTGGTACAGTTTCAGGAATCACCAGGTATAATCCGGCCCTTAAGCCACGTGATGTGATTGAACCTTTAACACATATAACCGGATTGTTGGTGAATTATAAGCCACACCCTTTTTATGACGGTATGACTTTATCTTACAGGCAGAATTCCCTGATCTTTGATTATCGTTGCATCACATTGAACCCGGAGGCGGTCAAGTACCAGATTATGCTGGATGGTATTGACATTGACTGGCGCCCGCCTGATACATATACCCAGGTGAACTATCCCGCATTGCCCCCTAAAAAGTATACTTTTTATGTTAAGGCCAGGAACAGCGAAGGTGTATGGAACGATCCGCCCATATCCCTGAGCTTTCAGATCAGGCCACCGTTCTATTTAACATGGTGGTTTATTCTTTCATGCATTGTTGCCCTTGGTGCAATCATTATTGCATATATAAAAATGCGGGAACGTGCCCTTGTAAGGGAAAACAGGATCCTTGAGGATAAGGTGAGGAAAAGAACACAACAGGTCGTTCTCCAGAAGGAGGAGCTGGCCCAGAAAAACAAGGATATCACTGATAGTATCAGGTATGCCAAGCGGATCCAGTTTGCAATATTGCCACCTAAATCACCATTTCCGGATACCTTTATACTATTTAAGCCCAAGGATATTGTGAGTGGTGACTTTTATTGGTTTACTGAAGTTGATGGCAGGGAATACATTGCTGCAGTTGATTGTACCGGACATGGTGTTCCGGGGGCATTTATGTCGATTATCGGTCATAACTCCCTGAACAGGATTGTGAATCAGTATGGAATTCTCGAGCCCGGAAATATTTTGGACGAATTGAACAAGGAGGTAGTAGGGACACTTCATCATACCAGTGAAGATGGTGATGTTACAGATGGTATGGATCTTTCACTGATCGCATTCGACAGGAGTAAGATGGAGATTAAATTTGCCGGGGCATACAATTCATTGTACCTTGTCAGGAACGGAGCGTTGCTGGAGGTAAAGGCCGATCGTCAGCCAATCGGATTGGGTGGACCGGAGAAGAAGAAGTTCAAAACGGAAAAGGTAACGGTTCAGAAAGGTGATATGGTATACCTTTTCTCAGATGGTTATGCGGACCAGTTTGGGGGTGCGAAGTTGAAAAAATTCAAGTCGACAAATATGAAGGAGCTGCTGGTTAAGATTTCCGGTGAACGTGTAGACAGACAGTGCGATATTCTTGAAGACTCAATTGAAAAATGGCGTGGCAATATTGAACAGGTAGATGATATTCTGGTTATAGGTCGTCGGTTCTGACACGCCCAATATTGGCCTCAACGGCGGCATATTTAATTGCTTCAGGATCCCATTCCGGCTCATTTTCAATCAGATTAATAACCTGTGAGGGCTTCTCGGCCACTTGCCATATTTTGCCATGTAAAGGTCTCATGAAACGTTCTTCAATCATTTTTTCAAAATGATTGAGCAATGGATCGTAGAAGTGATTCGTATTGAGAACTATGATGGGCTTAAGGAATTGTCCAAGCTGTTTCAATGTGATGGCTTCAAGCAGTTCTTCCAGGGTCCCGACACCGCCGGGCATGGAGATAATTGCATCAGCATCTTGCATCATTAGTGCTTTTCGTTCATGCATGAATTGCACGACTTTCAAATCTTGAAGCCGTGGATGTGCCCATCCCATTTTAATCATAAAATCAGGGATAAAACCGAGAACCTGGCCGTTTTTATGAAGCATTTGGTCGGCCATGGCACCCATGATACCAACAGATCCTGCACCATAATTCATTGCAATGTCATTCATTGCAAGTATTTCTGCCATCTCTCTCCCTGCCTCCAGGTAAACGGAATCAATGCCCGGACTTGAGGCAGCGAATACACAAACTTTCTTGATCATAACAATATAATATGATCGCAGACGAGCCATGAGGCATCAATCTCAACTGCGATAAAAATTTGCCGGTAAGTTTTTAAAGCAGGGCTTCAAGCTTGTTGACCAGTGCGCTTTTTGGTACGGCACCTACCTGTTTATCAGCAATCTCCCCATTTTTAAAAAACAATATTGTTGGGATATTCCTGATACCATATTTTTGGGTAACACCCGGATTGCTGTCAACATCAAGCTTGGTCACAATTGCCTTTCCATCATAGTCTTTACCTATCTCTTCCACGATTGGTCCGACCATCCTGCATGGTCCACACCATTCTGCCCAAAAATCAACTATTACCGGTTTGTCAGATTTAAGTACCAGCTCCTCAAAGTTGCCGTCAGTTACTTCTATTGCCATATTTTTAATTTTAAGTGAATATTTAAGGGTAACGCAAAAATAGTTTAAAATGTTTATCACACCAACTTGAATTCCAGTTCAGGTGTAGCGTTCAAAAAATCAATAAATTCATTGGTAAGCTTCACCTGCCTGTTCCTGCTGAACATGCTGACCCTGATGTTGCTTTCCGGATCTGAAACATTTACTTTTAATAGTTTTCCTTCACCGGAGACGGTAAATTCTTCAAGCTTATTGATCAATACTTCGTTTACTGATGTCAGGAGAATATTTAAATCGACAGCTCTAACCATTTTTTCCATGACTTCCGACATCAGGCTAATATGTTTGATCTTTAAAGAGTAAACAATTTTTCCGGGCTCATCACGCGGTCGCCATTCATTGACTCCAGCCCTGATTAGCAGGGCAATTTCCAGGTTAAAGAATTGCTTAAACTTAACATAATCTTCGCCCCTCAATCTCAAGGTGTATGATTCTGTAAAGTCTTCTATGATAACCATCAGATAGGGTTTGTTTCTCCACTGGTCGACAGTGTCCCGTATCGTTTTTACGATGCCGCAAAAAGTAAATTCTTTGCCCGAAAGTGATTTAAGATCTTTTATTTCATGCAGGTTGGTTGTGCAAAAAGAGTCGATTTCCAGCCTGAACCGGTCCAGCGGATGCGCTGTAAGGTACATGCCAATCAACTCTTTTTCCCGGTTGATCTTGTCCAGCAAGTGCCATTCATCCAGATCAGGCGGTTCGGGCTTGGCAATGGTTCCCTGGCTCATTTCACCAAACAGGTTTTGTTGTGGTGTGGTTTTTTCGAATTGGTGCTTGTTTCCATATTTAATGAGCCGTTCAATAAAAGTAGCTTCATTGTCTTCAACATCGATGTACTGTCTTCGGTTGATCATTCCGAGCGAATCGAATGCTCCTGAAATGGCAAGAGCCTCCATTGTTTTCCGGTTAATGGAAGATAGCTTGTTCCGTTCAACGAAGTCATAGATATCAAGAAAATTTCCATTTATTTTTCGCTCTTCCACCATCATTTCAACAGCCGATCCCCCGACACCTTTAATGGCTCCCAGTCCGAAACGAATGTCACCATCTTTGTTCACAGTAAATTTCAGCGTACTTTCATTTACACAGGGTCCCAACACAGAGATTCCCATTCTCCGGCACTCATCCATGAAGAATCCGATTTTTTTTATATCGGTTATGTTTCTGCTGAGAACCGCTGCCATAAACTCAGCAGGATAGTGCGCCTTCAGGTAGGCTGTCTGATAAGATACATGTGCATAACATGTGGAATGGGATTTGTTAAACGCATACTGGGCAAATGCTTCCCAATCCTTCCAGATTTTTTCCGCTATCTTTTTAGCATACCCATTTTTTTCACACCCCTCAATGAACTTTACCTTCAGTTCATCCATCATTTTTCGGATTTTCTTTCCCATTGCTTTCCGCAGCGAATCGGCCTGACCACCTGTAAACCCGGCCAGCTTTCTTGACAGGAGCATCACCTGTTCCTGGTATACAGTGATCCCATAGGTATCCTTGAGGTACTCCTCCATCTCCTGCAGGTCATAGCGTATCTTCTCATTGCCATGCTTACGTTTGATAAAGCTCGGGATGTATTCCATCGGTCCCGGTCTGTAAAGTGCGTTCATTGCGATCAGGTCTTCGAACCTGTTTGGCTTCAATTCTCTGAGGTGCTTTTTCATTCCGGCCGATTCAAACTGGAACAGCCCGGTGGTATCGCCACGTGCATACAGTTCGTAAGTCTCTTCATCATCGAGGGAAATGTGTTCAATATCGATGTTGGTGCCGGTAGATTCTTTGATGTTTTCTAAGGTGTCTTTGATGATCGACAATGTTTTCAATCCGAGAAAATCCATTTTCAGCATTCCGGCATCTTCCACATGTTTTCCGTCATACTGTGTAACCAGCAGATCGGTTTCCTTCGAAATGCAGACAGGTATGTTATCGGTCAGATCATTACGGCCAATAATGATCCCACAGGCATGCAGACCTGTCTGACGAACCGATCCTTCCAATGTTTCTGCAAATTTCAGTGTGTTAACGACCAACGGGTTTTCGGAACTTTTTTCTTTGCGCAGCTCTTCAACCTCCTCAAAGGCTTTTTTCAGGGAAATTCCTGGTCTTTCCGGGACCAGTTTCGCCAGCCGATCGGCATCAGGCAGGGGGAGTTTTTGTATCCTGGCCACATCCCTGATCGCCATTTTTGCGGCCATAGTGCCGAATGTAATGATGTGAGCAACTACATCATGTCCATATTTTTCTACCACCCATTTCAGGACCAGATCACGGCCATCTTCATCAAAATCGATATCAATGTCAGGCATCGAAATCCTGTCGGGGTTCAAAAAACGCTCGAAAAGTAAATCGTATTTGATGGGATCTATATCTGTAATTTTCAAGCAGTATGCAACAGCAGATCCTGCTGCTGATCCGCGTCCCGGTCCGACCGAAACACCCATTTTTCTTGCCGCCGAAATAAAATCCTGAACAATCAGAAAATATCCCGGAAATCCCATTCGTTTTACCGTATTCAACTCGAAATCCAGTCTCTCTTTCAATGCTTCGGAGATTGTACCATATCGTTCTTCTGCACCCCTGTAGGTGAGGTGCCTGAGATATGTATCCTCATTTTCAAATTCATCCGGGATTTTAAAATGAGGCATGATCGGATTTGAACTGAGTTCATATTCTTCGATTTTTTCTGCAACCTCCATTGTGTTCATCAACACCTCAGGGATGTCGCTGAACAATTCACGCATCTCAGCTTGTGTTTTGAACCACTCCTGGTGTGTATAACGCATCCGGTTTGGATCATCCAGATCCTTGCCTGTGCTCAGACAGATCAAGTGGTCGTGTGCCCCTGCATCCTCCTCATTGATAAAGTGTACATCATTGGTTGCAATGCATTTGATTCCATGCTTTTTACCAAGTTGAAATAAAGTACGATTTACATACACCTGGTCATCAAAGACTTTACGGTTCATCTCTGCATCAGCCGATTCGTGCCTCATCAGTTCGAGATAGAAATCGTCTCCAAATACCTCTCTGTATTCGAGTATGATCTTTTCAGCCTGATCGACCGATTGTTTCATGATCGCCTGGGGGATCACACCTCCAAGGCAGGCAGTGGACACAATGATATCTTCACGGTATTCTTTCAGGAGTTGAAAGTCAATTCTAGGCTTGTAATAAAAACCTTCTGTCCAGCCTTTCGAAACAAGTTTTATAAGGTTCCGGTATCCTTTTTTTGATTTCGCAAGGAGTACAAGGTGGTCATTACCGTCGAGGTTTTTATCCTCCTTAATATTTCTCGACCTGTTTGCCACATATGCTTCAACACCAAGAATGGGTTTGATGCCTCTTTTTTTAGCCTCGTTGTGAAACTCTTTTACTCCGAACATGTTACCATGATCTGTAATGGCAATAGCCCTCATGCCATCATCCACCGCCTTGCTGATCATTGCAGGAATATTTGCAGCTCCGTCGAGTATGGAATACTGGGTATGAACATGCAAATGGCAGAATGCCACCTCTGAAGCAGTCAGGTCCGATTCGGATTCCACCTTCTCCACTCTCTCATGAGGTTGTTCATCGGCTGTGTGAGATTCTATGCTGATTTTAAAAGGGGCAATGCGTTCGGGATTGGCTTCGAGAAAGGCTTTATAATCTTCGGAAGTGATTTGTAGCTGTTCGGGCGAGATGATCCTTCTTCGGTATAATTCAAAAAAGGTCCGTGCCGTTGCATTTACATCTGCTGAGGCATTGTGTGCCTCAGTGAATGATTCCGAAAAAAGGATGGTATACAGTTCTTCCAGTTTAGGTGCTTTAAACCTGTTTCCCCTTCCGGGAAGTTTACAGAAATTACGTGTCAGGTCCATCGTGCAGACCGAGGGAGTGGCAAGTAAACGGTTTTGGATGCCTGCCCGTAAAAACTCTGCAGCAGTGATATTCAGATCAAATTTTACATTGTGTCCTACAATATAGGATGCGGTTTCAATGGAACTGGCGAATTTTGCCAGTGCCTCTGACAGGGGAATACCTCTCTCTTTTGCCAGTCCGGTTGAAATACCATGCACCTTTTCTGCAGCATATGGAATTTCAAAATCGTCCGGACGGATGATTAAATTTTGCACTTCCAGCAGGTTACCCGTTTTATCATGCTGCTGCCATGCGATCTGAACGATCCTGGGCCAGTTGTTTAGCTCCTCAACCGGTGCGTTATCCCTGAGGGGCAGTCCGGTCGTCTCTGTATCAAAAATTAAAAACATAACAAGTAAAAATGATCTATACAACTATTTATCAAGTAATTAAGTGATGTCGGGCGGAAGCATAAAGGTATGGTATTTGCCTGAGATATAGCCATGATGTTCATAAGTTTTAAAATATTTTACGATCCGTTCACATCGTATCCTGACAGATGCTACTTCATATTTATGGCGCGGTTTGTAACTGTAAATTATTGTGTTGGTATCTGATTTTATATTTAATCTATTGTATTTTTACATGGAAAGACTACCTTTGCAGCCACGTTTTTTGAAAATAGGTAAAATTTAAATGTAAAAGAGTATGCCTGTAAAAATCAGATTAGCGCGACGAGGTCGCAAGTTTTCAAAGATCTACGCTATAGTAGTTGCTGATGGCAGGGCGCCACGGGATGGCAGGTTTATTGAAATGTTGGGACAATATGATCCCAATACAAATCCTGTTACCATTGTACTTGACTTTGACAGGTCATTGGAATGGTTACAAAAGGGCGCTCAACCTACAGATACCTGTAGGGCTATTCTCTCCTACAAAGGGGTCTTGTATAAGAAGCACCTTCTGGAAGGTGTAAAAAAAGGAGCTTTTGATGAAGCTGAAGCAGAGAGACGGTTTCAAAACTGGTTGCAAGAGAAGGAGGGTAAAATTCAGGACAAGGTTGAAAAGCTGAAGTCAGGAAAAGAGGCAGAGAAAAAGTCCCGAATTGAAGCTGAGACCAAAGTTCGTGAGGCACGTGAACTTGAAATTGAGAAGCAGAGAGCCGAACTGTTGAAGGAGGAATCAGCTGCTGAAGCTGGTGCCGTGGAGCCTGAAGAGCCTGTGGCTGAAACGCCAAAGCCAGAAGAGGCAGTAGCTGACGAGTCTCAGGTCCAGGAGGTTAAGGCGGAAGAGGCCAAAGCCGAGCCTACAGCTGAAGCGCCAAAGGCAGAGGAGCCAAAGGCCGAGCCAAAGGAGGAGCCTGCAGCTGAAGCACCAAAGGAAGAGGAGCCAAAGTCCGAGTCAAAGGAGGAGCCTACAGCTGAAGCGCCAAAGGAAGAGGAGCCAAAGGAGGAGCCAAAGGAGGAGCCCGCAGCTGAAGCGCCAAAAGAAGAGGAGCCAAAGGCCGAGCCAAAGGAAGAAGATTCAAAGCAGGAAGATGCTGGTGAGGAATCTGTTACTGAAAAGAAAGAGGATAAAAAATAAATATTCCAGGCATGTCTCACCGGGGGAGCCATACAGG
>CAYOVC010000025.1:0-15911 GCA_964407305.1 uncultured Bacteroidaceae bacterium
GAAATCCTGATTTTTGCGTTAAGTGTTGTAATTTTAGGCAAATTTTTGCGACAAATGTTCCGGAGGCTTCTGATAACAGGCAACCAATTTTATGCCATGCAGCGGCATTGGAAGTTTCAACGGTAACACCACACAAGGAAATTTTAACAGGACAGGCATGTATAACCAAAAACATATATTGTGAGAAAGACTGTAGCATTTTTAACCGGAATAATTTTTACTGTGGCTGCATATGCGCAGCCGGTCGATCCCGTTGATTGGAAGTTTTCCTCCGTGCAGACGGGTGACGAAACATTTGAGTTGATCTTTGAGGCGAAGATCGATCCGCCCTGGCACCTCTATTCCGCCTATGTGCCCGAAAATGGTCCGATCCCGACGAGACCCCATTTTGAGAATGAGGAGAATTTTGAGCTGGTGGGTGCCCTGAAGGAGGTTACGAAACCCAAGGTGAAGTTTGATGAAGGTTTCAGGATGGACATCGGCACCATCGCCGGGAGGGCCGAATTCAGGCAGGAGGTAAGAATCTCCGGTTCGCAACTGGAAATTACCGGCGAGGTAGAATACCAGGTATGTGATGACAGCAATTGTCTGCCGCCGGCGTATAAAGCGTTCTCTTTTAACCTGAAAGCATCTTCCACCGCAGCTGCCGCGGATGCATCGCCGGTTCAGGATGCAACGGCAGCGGCAGAACGCGATCCCCCGAAAAATAAAGGCGGAGCGGTTGCCGGAGATGTGGCTACAGAGGGAGAAGGGACTGCATCCGGAGAAGAGGGTTCAGCCGGAGAAGAGGGTTTAACCGGAGAAGGGGGTTCAGCCGGAGAAGAGGGTTTAGCCGGAGAAGAGGGTTCAGCCGGATCGCGGCTTTCACAGGGAGATGCACCGGGTCAGGCAGGTGCCGCCGCGACAGCCGGCACATTCGCCGAAGAGCGGTCGTTGTGGAGATTTTTCTGGATCGCTTTTGGGGCCGGACTACTGGCGCTGCTTACTCCTTGCGTCTTTCCGATGATACCGATGACGGTCAGCTTCTTCATGCAGGGCAGTGAGAACCGTGTGCGAAGCGTTTTTCGCGGATCGGTGTTCGGTCTTTCGATCATAGCAATTTATACACTCCTGGGTGTGATAGTCAGCCTGACCAACCTGGGACCTGATGCCGCCAACGCATTGAGTACGCACTGGGTACCGAACCTGATCTTCTTCCTGTTGTTTGTCTTTTTTGCGTTTTCATTTTTTGGAATGTTCGAGCTGGTACTCCCCTCCAAATGGGTCAACAAGGCCGACCAGGGGGCAGATAAGGGTGGAATCGCAGGGGCATTTTTCATGGCGCTCACCACGGTGCTCGTATCCTTTTCGTGTACCGGTCCGATCGTGGGAGCGCTGCTGGTAGAGGCTGCCGGCGGACTGGCACTGAAGCCGATCCTGGGTATGTTCGGATTTGCACTGGCATTTGCCATTCCGTTCACGCTTTTCGCCATCTTCCCATCACTGCTGAAGGGTCTGCCCAAATCGGGCGGATGGCTGAACAGCATCAAGGTTGTGCTTGGTTTCATCGTACTTGCCTTCAGCATGAAATTCCTGCAGCCACTGGATCCTTCCCACAACATTATCAGCCGTGAAGCGGTGCTGATTGTCTGGACGATCCTCTTCTTCCTGATGGGTATGTATTTCCTCGGCAAACTTAAATTTGCCCATGATAGTGATCTTCCTTACATCACGGTGCCACGGCTGTTGCTGGCGATCGCATCCTTTGTATTTGCGATATTCCTTTTTATGGGACTCTTTGGTACACAACTGAAGGTGATGGCACCGCTGCTGCCTCCAAAATCGCCCGCCTGGATCGATCTTACACAAAGGCACGGGCAGGCGGCCATGGTAACATCTGACAACCGTCCGGAAGAGTGTGTGCCTGTGAAGCATACCGATGAATTTTATACGCAGTATGGGCTGACCTCTTTCTATGACCTGGAGGAGGGACTGGCATGTGCAGAGAAGACAGGAAAGCCGGTATTTATTGATTTTACGGGCCGGTTTTGTTCCAATTGCAAAAAAATGGAGGCTGTTGTATGGTCCGACCCGGTGGTTCAGTCAATGCTAAGAAATGATTTTATCCTGATCTCATTGTACACCGATGTGAACAAAAAGCTCCCGGAGGAGGAGTGGTACACATCGGAAATTGACGGGAAGGTTAAGAAAACCATTGGTCAGCAAAACGTCGATTACGAGATCACGATGTTCAAAACCAACACTGTTCCGTTGTATGTAATCATGGACAGCAAAGGGAACGTCGTGAACCAGCCGCGGGGAACAGATTTGGATGTTTCCAGCTATACGGCCTGGATGAAAGAGGGACTGGACCTGGCTACCGGAAGGTAATACCAAAAGGTTCAATTTCGTGCTACAGACATGTCGCCCCGCTGGGGCTGGGTTTCCATGTTGGCAAACCGTTCTACAGACATGTCGCCCCGGGGCTGGGCGACATGTCTGTCAGTTACCTGTTCCTGTAGCCCCGGCCCCCGCCTTCACCGGCGCGGAACTTTTTCAACACATGCATCCTGAATTCACGGTCGAGCGCATACATATGCATCGTTTTTTTCTTTCCGATGATCTGCACGAAGGTTTGGTGGTACGCTGTGGTAAGCTCCAATCGCTTTTGCTGAAGATCGAGAAACTTCCGGGTGGTCTCATCAATCTCCTCATCGCTCATTGCCATATAATTACTGCTGTAATAGACGAGCAAACTCTTTTCATCCTCATTGATCTTCATCATCCTGTTATGCAGATCCTGCGTGACAGGCCAGAATTTTTCAGCCTCCGATTCGGAAAGTTCAAGCTTCTCATTATAGAATTTTATCTTTTCCTCTTTAAACCGCTGCATATGGCCTCCGGGTTGTGCCGTTACAAGAGCGCCAGTGCCTGCGAGCACTTCAAGCAACGTGGCGATCATCAGCAGCCGGAACATGTTATTACATTTTTTCATGGTATGGATTTTTTAATTTGAATCGAGGAGTTGGATCAGATCAACTTCATTGCTACTCAGATAGACCATGGCATCTTCATCCCACTCAGAGTAATCGCTCTCCTGGATTTGTTCGTAAGCCTCTGCAATGATGGCCTCATCATACACTACCCCGACCCTGTCGAGCATTGCGATATCATAATAACCATTCTCCCCCGCTCTGCCGCCAACAACGGTCTGAAGCAGGATATAGATGATCAGTGCAATTCCCGATATCGATGCTGCCAGGGTAAGGTATGGCCTCATAGAGATTTTTCTTCCCCCGAAGGAGGAATTCTCCGCGGCATCTGTACCGGCATCTGCCGGTGTCCTGCCGGCCACCTTCTCAGCCCCGGTCCTTTCGTTACCGATCCGGTCCATCACGCGATCACCCAGGTTATTGAAATACCCGTTGGGAACCCTAAATGGATTTTCCGGTATCTCCGGTACGGTGTTTTGTAGCTTTTTCTTTGAAGTCATAATTCAGCCTCCTGTTTGTTAGACTGTTAAAAACATAAATGGTTTATTCTTCTGTAATATACTTCTCAATTTTCTTCACTGCATGATGGTAGGAGGCTTTCAGCGCTCCGACCGATGTATTGAGGACCCCGGCCATCTCCTCATATTTCATCTCTTCAAAATATTTCAGATTGAACACGATCCGCTGTTTTTCCGGCAAAGTAAGGATCGCCTGTTGTAATTTTCGTTGTGTTTCGTCACCATCAAACCATTCATCTGCCTCCAGGCTGTTGGTCAGTTGTGATTCATAATCAAAACTTTCCGGTCCCGAATACTGTCTCTTCCTGGAATTGATCAGTGTAATTGATTCATTGGTAGCGATCCGGAACAGCCAGGTGTACAATCCCGATTCTGCCCTGAAGTTGTCCAGGTTGGTCCATGCCTTGATCAGCGTGTTCTGCAGGGCATCGTCAGCATCTTCATGACTGATCAGCAGCCGGCGGCAGTGCCAGTAGAGTCGCTCGCTGTATTCATCCATAAGCAACCTGAAGGCAGCCTCACGCTGCTCCTCTTTTCTGAACTGTTCAAGTATATGGTTGTCAGTGTTCACTGTTACAATAACGCTCCTCGTAATACATCCCTGTGCATGCTGAATCAGCTGCCATGCTGTTTGATTCAGAAACGCTCTTACGATCTTCCCAAAACTTAGATTAAAAAAAGCAACCAGGGTTTAACTGGTGACCCCATCATTTTTCATTATCTGAATTCTACCATTTCGGTTAATCCCGGCCGGATAACGAAATCACGGATCTGACTCTGCATGGTACTCTTCATCTCTGCCTGCCTGTAAACGATCCTGTATTTCCCGGGTTGCAGGTAGTAATCCTGCCTGATCACATTGTTCCGGATATTCAGTACCCACTCCTGTTTTCCGTCCGCGGTAAGCAGAAAAAGTGATCCGTAACCCGGTCTTTTGGCAGCGATATGCACCATGCCCGGTTCGGGGATCTCAACAGTTGTTGTGTTGCTTTGCCGAATCTCCACATCACGGAGGTTGATGATTGGAAAAACCGGTATCTCAAGGTCGTAGTATCCCACCAGGTATTTCTCGCTCGTCTCCATAAATTGCACGTTGATGGTCCGGGGGTCGCCTGCACGCCTGACCAATATCTTCTCATTCCTGTAGACACTTCCACGTGCTGTTCTGATGAGGAGGTATCCCTGTGGCGCATCAATTCCTATGTGGTTATGTCGCCCGGCCGTCAGTCGCACTGAATCAGCAGATGCAGAGGGTATGGTTTGGGCCACGACACGATAGGTACTCAGCTGATCGATGGATAGTGTATCCGGATTGCCCTTGCTGTTGAGTGTGTGTACCATGTTGTACCTGACCATTCCGGAAAGCTGGTCGTAAAAAACTACTGCAACATCTGTTTCTGTTGGCATTCCCTCACTGTCGATCAGGTTAACCTGTGAACTGGTGGTGTTCAGTGCATGGGTGATCACCACCTTCATGGCATGCCGGAACTGCTCCTTGCTGGGTGCATCGTAATAATGGCCAAGACATCCGAAGGTCTCCTCAAATCCCGGGTCGTTACCAATACCGATTACAAATGGCCGTAGTGTGATTCCCTTTTTCTGAAGTTCCAGTGAGACCGCGCATGGATCGCCATCGCAGGCCTCAATCCCGTCGGTAATCAATATAATAATATTCCGGCAATTGTTGCACGGAGGAAAATCATATGCTGCCAGCTCAAGTGAATTGGCAATGGGCGTGGTTCCCTTTGGCGAGAGGAACCTGAGTTTCTGCTTGATTCGCGTTGCATTATTTGGTGCAAAAGGCACCTCAAGTTTCGTGTCACTGCAATCCTGCGGGGGAACGGGACTCTGATGGCCGTATACCCTGAGTGCCAGCTCTACGTTCTCGAGCTGTGCCAGGCTATCTACCATCTCAACGAGCACCCGTCTCGCCACATTGATTCTCGTCTCTCCCTCCCATAATCCTGCCATGCTGTAGGAGGCATCGAAGATAAAAAGTATCCTTGAATTCGGCTCATACCCCTTATCTGTTTCCTGTGCATATGGATGATCCGGGAACAGGAGCATGAACATGAGCAGGGACATCGTTCGGAACAAAAACCTTTTCATTTTTATAATGCATTGGTAATGAATGACATTCCGCAATATACAAAATATACGGCCAGGGTAGTAACCGGTCTTTTTTAAGATTTCAACAAATCATGTCCCCGGAGTCTATTCAAGCGATAAACCTGGAGAATGGGGTTAATCTTTTACCTTTGCACCGCTGAACCTTTAGCTCGGAAGCCAAATATCAATTATCCTATGATAAGAGGTTCATCCAAACAATGTATCATTAACAGGGTTTCTATCATATAAAAACGG
The DNA here is from genome assembly GCA_964407305.1 of uncultured Bacteroidaceae bacterium. Classification (GTDB taxonomy): domain Bacteria; phylum Bacteroidota; class Bacteroidia; order Bacteroidales; genus M55B112. Next base: position 5,855 of record CAYOVC010000025.1, read on the forward strand.
AATGGACCCACTTTCTGCTATCAGAAAATTCATAACCCCGAATTAAGAGTTACGCTGACATGAAACAGGTAGTGGTACTATTTTATCTCCGACAGGTAAATCATCACCTGCTTATAAACATTCTCCCCGTTGAATCCAAGCTTTTCATCCAGTACTTTGAACGGCGCTGAGTAGCCAAAGCTCTCCAGTCCGAATACCTTTCCCCCGGGACCTACCAGTCCCTGCAATGTTACAGGCAATCCGGCCGACATGCCGAAAACGGGCAAGGCTGTTGGAATAACAGATTCACAATAGGCATTGTCCTGATCACGGAACCTGCCTTCGGAGATGGCGGAAACGACGCGTACATGGAGCTTTTCCCGTTCCTCCAGCAACAGGGCGCCATCTATCAGTGTTGAGACCTCTGATCCAGAGGCTACCAGTGTAATATCGGGAATCCCTTCACAATCTTTCACGATATAGGCCCCTTTCGCTGCATTCAGTGCATCGGAATACCTGTCGGACCCAGGCAGGGCGGGCACATCGGCGATCCCCTGTCTTGAGAGTATCAGTGCCGTTGGTGTACTCCGGTTCTCCAGAGCCATCTTCCAGGCCACGGCCGACTCAGTTCCGTCGGCTGGACGAAGCACAAGCATGGACCTGTCGCCCGAGTGGTTCTTCAAATGCTCCAGGAGCCTGATCTGTGCCTCCTGTTCCACCGGCTGGTGTGTCGGACCGTCTTCACCTACCCTGAAAGCATCGTGTGTCCAAACATACTTCACGGGCAGTTCCATTAGGGCAGCAAGCCGCACCGCCGGTTTCATATAGTCGCTGAATACAAAGAACGTTCCCACCACGGGAATAACGCCCCCGTGCAACGCCATCCCATTGGCAATGGCACCCATGGTAAGTTCACTTACCCCGGCCTGGAGAAAAGAGCCCGAAAAATCATTTTTCGTAAATGCTGATGTATTCTTCAAAAAAGCATCTGTTTTATCGCTGTTAGAGAGGTCGGCCGACGCAACGATAAAGTTTTCAATTTTCTCGTGAAGTGCACCGAGCACGACACCTGCGGATGCACGCGTGGCGAGGTTCTCTTTCAGGCTGATCGCCGAAAAATCAACTTCGGGCAGGTCACCTTCGAGAAAAGCCTTCAGCTTTGCTGCTTTTTCCGGATTGGCAGCTTCCCATTCAGCCTGCAGCTTTCTTTTTTCTGCAACTGCTTTTCGTTTAGCATTCAGCACCTCATCGTACCTCGCTTGAATTTCAGGAAATATGTTAAACGGATCGGAAGGATCGCCGCCAAGGTTGGCGATCGTCTTTTCGAATGAAGCCCCCGCATCAGACAGCGGCATTCCATGTGTTGAAGTTTGTCTTTCAAAATTTTCACCGGTTTCTGTCACGGCCCCTTTCCCCATGATCGTTTTACCGATAATCAGAACGGGCATCTCCTTCTCCTGTTCGGCCCGTTTCATTGCCGACAGTATCTGCTCCGGATCATTTCCGTCGATCGGATAGACGCGCCATCCCCAGGCTTCGTATTTCTTTGCGGTATCCTCTGTAGTGACCACCTCTGTTTTGGTCGATAACTGGATATCGTTTGAATCGTAGAACATAACCAGGTTACTCAGTCCCAGGTGACCGGCAATTCTTCCTGCCCCTTGTGATATCTCCTCCTGTATTCCCCCGTCGCTGATAAAAGTATATGTTTTATGAGCCATCCACTCGCCAAACCGCTCCACGAGAAAGCGTTCGGCGATCGCTGCGCCAACTGCACTTGTATGGCCCTGTCCGAGCGGACCGGAGGTGTTTTCAATACCTTTGGCCGTATCAAGTTCGGGGTGACCGGGTGTTGGGCTCCCCCACTGACGGAATCCCTTCAGGTCATCCATGGAATATGCCCCGGCAAGGGCCAGCACACTGTACAGCATGGGCGACATATGGCCCGGATCAAGAAAGAACCTGTCGCGGAAGGGCCAATGAAGATCGTCCGGATCGAATGTCAGGAATTCTGAATATAAGATCTCAATAAAATCAGCGCCGCCCATGGCACCGCCCGGGTGACCCGATTTGGCCTTTTCTACCATGGCCGCTGAAAGAATCCTGATGTTGTCTGCTGCTTTTGTGTGAAGTGTTGTACTCATTAATTCTGTTTTTTAACATGTTTTTAAACGAAAACAAAAGTAACTAAAATATTTTTAAAACAGCCTGTCTTCAGGTTCCGGTTCAAGCGAAACGTCCCTTAGAAAGTCCACTGTCGTGTTGATATCTTCATACATCACCTTGTCGTCATCAATAAACGCTACCCTCTCCCTGTATTTTGCCACAAACCGCTCCAGGATCGGTGATGATTTTGCGGGTCTTCTAAAATCAAGTGCCTGTGCGGCATTATACAGCTCAATGGCTAAAATTCTTTCCAGGTTCTCCATCACCTTATATGCCTTTACGGCCGCATTGGCTCCCATGCTTACATGGTCCTCTTGTCCTTGCGACGATTCGATAGAGTCTACAGACGATGGCGTACACAGTTGCTTGTTGTGGCTCACCATGGAAGCGGCCGTATATTGCGGGATCATGAAACCGGAGTTCAGCCCGGAATTGGCCACCAGGAAAGGGGGTAATTCGCGTGTGCCCGAGAGCAGCTGATAGGTTCTTCTTTCTGAGATATTCCCCAGTTCAGAGAGAGCAATAGCCAGGTTGTCAAATGCAAGTGCCAGCGGCTGACCGTGAAAATTTCCAGCTGAGATGATCAGCTCCTCCTCCGGAAAGATGGTCGGGTTATCCGTCACAGAATTGATCTCATTCCTGAATACATAGGCCACATATTCGATTACATCTTTTGAGGCACCGTGCACCTGCGGGATACACCTGAATGAATAGGGATCCTGGATATGGCTCTTGGACCTGTGAATGATTTCACTCCCCTCCAGCAGCATCCGGATCCTTTTCGCCGTATGGATCTGTCCCTGGTAAGGTCTGATCTGCTGAATAAGCGCATGAAAGGGTTCGATCCTTCCATCGAAAGCCTCCAGAGAGATCGCTCCAATGATATCCGCCAGTCTGGATAGCTTAAACACCCTGAGACACATATGCACACCATACGCACTCATAAACTGGGTGCCATTCAGCAGTGCCAGTCCCTCTTTCGACTGCAGCTCAATGGGCTCCCATCCGAAACGCTTCAGCAGGCGTTCCGACGGCACGATCTCCCCATCCACCATCACCTCCCCCAATCCAATCAGCGGCAGGCTCATATGGGCCAGCGGTGCCAGATCGCCGGAAGCTCCCAGGGAGCCGTACTGGTAAACTACCGGGGTAACACGATGGTTATACATATCAATCAGCCGGTTTACGGTATCGAGCTGAACGCCGGAGTGACCGTAGGAGAGTGATTGCACCTTCAGGAAGAGCATCAGCCGGGTGATTCCGGGAGGAACCTGCTCCCCGACTCCGCAGGCGTGCGACATCACCAGGTTCTTCTGCAGGAGTCCCAGGTCGGCTTCCGAAATCACCTTGTCGCAGAGGGAGCCAAATCCTGTGTTGATACCGTAGAGCGAATCGGTACTCTGCTTCATTCGCTCATCAAGGTAGGTTCTGCACCTTTGTATCATTTCGCTGCTTTCAGTCGACAATTTCAACTGTTTGTCCTGCTCCGTTAACTGCATGATGATCTTCCAGTCGATCACCTGGTTGTTAATGAGATGCATATTTTTCATAGCCATAATAAATAAGGTACAACTTTCTTGTATTTTCCATCAGCCGCTATCCCAAAAATGAATAGGCAGTTCAGACGGTTTACCATATCATACAGACTGTGAATTACGGAAAAAAGGATGAGAACTGAGATGTTATTTGACAGTTATGGTTTGATAATGACCCACAGCAGGGTGGTGAACCTCTTTTCAGGGAAGTTACTCCGTTCTGTCGGCCAGCTAGGGTTTGAGTACAGCCATTAGCTCGTCATATGTAACCATTTGCTGATCGCCGGTATGCATATCCTTCAGGGTTACTTTTCCTGCACTGATCTCATTCGCACCTGCCAATGCAACAAAAGGAATATTTAGCTGATCGGCATAGGAGAGCTGCTTTTTCATTTTGGCAGTGTCGGGATAGATTTCGGCAATAACGCCACTTTGCCTCAGCTTACCAAGTATTGGCAGGATGTACCGGACCTCTTCCTCCCCGAAATTCACGAACAGCAGCTGTGTAAGTTCTTCTGTAGATGCAGGAAAACGATCGAGTTGCAGCATCACATCATAGATCCTGTCGGCACCGAAACTGATCCCCACCCCGGAAACACCGGGCATCCCAAAAATACCGGTCAGATCGTCATACCTTCCTCCACCGCATATACTTCCGATCGCTACCTCCTCAGATTTCACCTCGATGATAGCACCGGTGTAATAATTGAGTCCGCGCGCCAAAGTTATATCCAGTTCCACGACTGATTGAACCGGGTCCATCGCGATATAATCCATCAGCCTTCTGATCTCCGCGATACCCTGTTTCCCCTTTTCAGAGGCATGCAGGAACTTTTCCAGGAATGCCAGTTTCTCATCATTATTACCGTTCATCCCGAATACCGGGTTAAGCAAATCGATGGATTTTTGAGGGATCCCTTTCATTAGAAGCTCTTCACGAACACTTTCAATACCTGCTTTCTCCAGCTTGTCGATCGCCACGGTGATATCGACGATCCGCTCATGCTCCCCGATTACCTCGGCAATACCAGCCAGAATTTTACGGTTATTGATCTTAATGGTTACTTTCAGTGAGAGACCGGAAAAGACCTCATCGATGATCCTGACCAACTCGAACTCATTGATCAGTGAATTGCTACCGATCATGTCAGCATCGCACTGATAAAACTCGCGATACCGTCCCTTCTGGGGATTGTCGGCCCGCCAAACCGGTTGTATCTGGTAACGTTTGAAGGGGAAAGTAATCTCATTCCTGTGCTGAACCACATACCTTGCAAAGGGGACCGTCAGATCATACCGCAGTCCACGTTTGGATATGGCAGAGGCAAGTTCCGGCGGGGTAAGTTCTCCAATCCACTTCGCATCAATGCCACGCAGAAAATCACCTGAATTAAGAATCCTGAACAGGAGCTTATCCCCTTCCTCTCCATACTTACCAAGCAGGGTAGCGAGGTTCTCCATGGCCGGGGTTTCGATCTGCATGAATCCATATTTACGGAATACCGTCCGGATCGAATGAAATATAAAATTCCTGCGCGACATTTCAACCGGTGAGAAATCGCGTGTGCCTTTGGGAACTGATGGTTTCTGAGTTGCCATATAAGAAAAACTGTTGATCGGTTTTTTTAACTGCACAAATTTAACCATTTGAATGCAGTTATCCCGCATAAAAACAGCAGATTAATCTGAACAAGGCAGCAAGAGGACGCACCTGTTTACCTGCCCTTCCTGACAGCATGAGGGAGCAGCTTTACCGGGCTTTTCCAATCTTTTTCAGATCAAACTCAAGGAAAGCATCCGGCTTCCTGGGACTAACCTTATGATAATCAAAGTAATAAAAATTTGAGTCGCCTGCCCCGATCAGAATCTTATAAACACGGGCTTTCAGCTTGCTTCCCTCTGGTCCGACTTTATGCAGGAAGACGACATTCTTATCCTTGTTCATAATAGCCTCTTTGATCTCATCCCTTGTTACGATCTTGAATTTATGCGGGTAGACCGACCTGATTCTCGCTTCGGAGCTTATGGACTTCTGCAGCTCATCTTCAACCAGGTAGAGTGTCTTATCATGCACACCGGTCATATTGTCGTTATACTCCTTCAGCACATTTTGCGAGATCAGATCAGGATCATCTTTGATCATCTGCACATGTTTCTGCATGAAATTGACAAGCGTTCCCAGTTTATAGGTATAGTTTTCCTCATCAACACCATAATAACTCAAAGGAACATTTACAATATCCTTCATGTGATCCACAGATGGGAAATCGCCTCCCAGCGAGAGACAGAGGAAAGTATAACGGGTTTGTGATTTGTCCTTTTCAAAAGAGACCGTTGCGGTGTAGAGGAAAGAGGCCTTCTCAAAACGGGTTTTCTTATTAAACTCATCAAATTTAATAAACTCATACTCTGTGATATCCCAGAATTTCTCTACCGCATCCCTGATCTCGAAATTGTAATCGGAGATTGGATTGTCCTGTAGAACGATGTAGGTCTTTGTCGTGTGAAATACCTCAAGATCCTCTATCGTTGGAAGGTATTCTCTCTGGGCTGTTATATTCAACAGCGGAACAACCGCAAAAAGAGTGATGACTAACTTTTTCATATATCTTTAGTTATTTAAATAATTGATAATAATTAAGCTGTCTTTCATAATACTATAAACTGGTTGCCTCACATATCGTATATCTTCAGTGGTGTTCAGGCTCCTACGCTAACCGCGTGCGCTAAAGCTATAACGGTGGCACTAGCTTCCACCGGCGGCCGAAGCCTTATTCTTCCGGAAAGAAGAGCGGATTTCTCTCATTGAATTTACGAATATATACAAATTTGAACTGTTTTTTCTTTTTTCTTCGCAGTGATGCAAATTCATCGTGCAATTCAGGATCCCTCATCAATAGAACCTCAACAGATGAAACGTCGAATTCCATCAGCTTACCGGTTTCAAAGTCGATCAGGTACTGCCGCACCTCAGTGGATGAATAACCGGAAGAGGGTGAACGGTAGTAGGGATTATAGTTATAGCTCTGCCTGTAATATGGGTCGTAATATCCCTGGTTGTAGGTTGTAAGTGTTGCCACGAAGTGACTGATACTGCCGACAAAGCTAATCCTGTGAAATTTTGAGCGAAGGTTAACATAGAGTACCCCATTTCGGCCATAGCCCCATATATTGGAGGTGTTTAGTTCCTGTTTCACCCCGAAGTCGTCATAGAAAACAATTCTTTTTTCTTGTGTAACCCGCTCGAAAAAATCTCGTGAAAAGAGATCTTCATTGGTGACGAGCCTGGTTTTTGGTATCGGGTTATTCTCCCTAACACTTGAGAAATTGGGATAAATCCCCTCCTTGAATCTAAAATCGGGAGAATACCTTACCATGCCCTCCGGAACCTCCTGGATTTCATCACCTGATTGGGCATGGATTAACCCAGCCATCCCAAAAACAAGGAGACCTCCAAAAATCAATCTGTACATCATTTTTCCCATCACGCTGTAAATTTATCAAACTCCTTTAGTTAATAAAACGATCATGAAGCGAAAATGATCTGTAAAAGATCTTTTTTTTTATTGATCAAGAAAGCCCGGCAGAAAAAATACCGGGCCATTGTATCAGTATGTATGAATGACACCTGTTGCCTGATCTGATCTTCCGGGTCAGTTACCTGGTTTTATTTGCTTTCATCCTGGCATCCATGGCCATTTTTTCAAGCATCTCGGTTGTCACCGATTTCGGTCTTTCAAGTGGATACCCTAATGCCCTGTCCCATATTAAGTTAGCAGTGATACCGATCGATCGTCCGATGCCAAAAAGTACCGTATAGAAATCATATTCCGTAACACCATAGTGCCATTGGATCACGCCCGACTGTGCGTCGACATTGGGCCAGGGGTTCTTCGCCTTACCGTGCTCCTTCAGAATATCCGGTACTACTTTATAGAGCATATCGGTATACTTAAACAGCAGGTCATCCTTCAGGTGTCTCTTACTGAACTCTCTCTGCAGCGTATATCTCGGATCCGTTTTTCTCAGCACAGCATGACCATAACCGGGAACCACCTGTCCGGAATTAAGGGTATCCCAGACAAATTGTTTGATCTCTTCTTCGGTGGGTACTTTCCCATCCATCCGGTGTACAAGATCCTGCAACCAGCGCAATACCTCCTGGTTTGCCAGTCCGTGCAGCGGTCCGGCAAGCCCGTTGATCATAGCAGATACTGCAAGATAGATATCTGAAAGTGTACTCCCCACGAGGTGTCCGGTATGTGCACTTACATTCCCGCTCTCATGATCAGCATGAATAATAAAATGCATTCTGGCCACATCGTCATAAGGTTTTGGAATTCCCATCATATGCGCAAAGTTACCTCCCATATCCATATTTGGATTTGACTGTATCCTGTTACCTTCGCGATACAGCTTCGCATAGATATAAGAACCGATCTCGGGAAGCTTTGCCAGCAGGTTCAGACCGTCTTCGTACATCGGATCCCAATAATCGTTTTTATTGATTCCTGCCTGGTATTTTTTCGCAAAGAAGGACTCCCGGTGCATCGTCAGAATGGCCGTTGAAAAGATGGCCATGGGATGCGAAATGGAGGGAAAAGCATCGATCACCTCATAAACATATCTTGGAAGGATCCGCCGTTTATTGAATTCATCTGCTACATCAGAAACTTCGCTATCAGTGGGTATTTCACCCGTAAGCAGCAGGTAAAGTGCTCCCTCAACATATGGTATTTCGGCACCGGGGGGTTTCGGAAGCTTCTCAAATACTTCAGGCAGCGTATATCCCCTGTAACGGATTCCTTCATTCGGATCGAGATAAGAGATATCAGTTACCAGGCTCTTGAGGCCCCTCATTCCACCGATGGCCTGACCAATGGTTACCTGGTCGATTACCACATCGCTATGATCCTTGAGCAATTTCGCAGTCCGTGGTCTCCAAAGATCAATTTTATCTTTTAATTTTTGTTTGAGATTTGACATTTTGTTACAAATTAATCGTCATTTTTTAAAATGCTTGACAATATACTATATATATGTAATTATATCAATATTTGCATGAATAACCTTGAAAAAAGCTGGCGACCGGAAAGAGAGATTCTATTCACTGCATGTTAGCCGGGTTCCGGCATACAAACATACAAAGAGGTTATCAGCGATGCCGACAACCTCTTCTTAAAAGAATGATTCTGAACCAACTGTTCTAGTAACCGTAGATCGCCTGGTCGCCCAGCTCTTCTTCGATGCGAAGCAGCTGGTTGTACTTGGCGATACGGTCGGAACGACTCAGAGATCCGGTTTTGATCTGACCAGAGTTGGTGGCAACAGCGATATCTGCAATTGTTGCATCTTCGGTCTCACCCGACCGGTGGGATGTTACAGTAGTAAATCCTGCCCGGTGTGCCATTTCAATCGTGTTCAGTGTCTCCGTGAGAGTACCTATCTGATTGACTTTGATGAGGATGGAATTTCCACATTTCAGTTCAATTCCTTTGCTCAGGTACTCGACATTGGTAACAAACAGGTCGTCGCCCACCAGCTGAACCTTTTCGCCCGATTTCGCGGTATGGATAACCCATCCATCCCAATCGCCCTCATCCATACCATCTTCAATGGAGTCGATAGGATATTTGTCAATCAGTTCATCCAGGTAGGCTGCCTGTTCCTCACGGCTCCGCCTGGCACCATTGGAACCTTCAAACAGGGTATAATCGTATACGCCATCCTTATAGAACTCCGAGGCTGCACAGTCGAGTGCGATCGTAATATCAGACCCGGGCTTATAACCGGCCTTTTTGACGGCCTCAAGGATGCTGTCGAGGGCATCTTCAGTACCTTCGAGTGCAGGAGCAAAACCACCCTCATCACCCACTGCCGTGCTAAGCCCCCTGGACTTCAAAACGCTTTTCAGTGCATGAAACACCTCAGCACCCATGCGAAGTCCTTCTCTGAAACTTTTAGCTCCAACCGGACGGATCATGAATTCCTGGAAGGCGATCGGAGCATCTGAGTGTGATCCCCCGTTGATGATGTTCATCATCGGTACAGGAAGATGTTTGGCATTTGCTCCACCGATATACCTGTAAAGCGGCATTTCATGGTACATAGCGGCAGCTTTTGCGACGGCCAGTGAAACTCCGAGCATGGCATTGGCACCAAGTTTACTTTTCGTTTTTGTACCGTCCATGGCAAGCATTTTCTGATCAATCCCTACCTGGTCGAGTGCCTCCATTCCGATCAGCTCAGGTGCGATCACCTTATTCACATTTTCAACAGCCTTAAGAACACCCTTTCCAAGGTACCTGTTCTTATCACCGTCGCGCAGTTCCAGTGCCTCATTTTCTCCTGTGGAGGCTCCTGAGGGAACAGCAGCC
>CAYOVC010000026.1:0-15864 GCA_964407305.1 uncultured Bacteroidaceae bacterium
AAACGCCTGTTTAAAGAATCTCTGCGCCAGGAAGCTATAAAGCGTGAAATGGAACTGGCCCGCCGCATGCAGACGATGCTTATACCCAAAGATGAACAATTGCCTTCAAATGGCCATATCTCCATGTTCGCATTCTACCAACCCCATTTCGAAATTGGAGGAGATTATTATGATGTCATCGAGCTGAACGATCATGAGATCGGTTTTTGTATTGCAGATGTTTCAGGTAAGGGTATATCCGCTGCCATACTAATGTCGAACTTTCAGGCGAATCTCCAGGCACTTTTTACCGAGGAGACTACCATGGAAAAGCTCATGGAAAAGCTCAACAGAAGAGTGATAAGCAGTGCAAAGGGAGAAAAGTTTATCACACTGTTTATTGCAAGGTACAATTACCATACGAAAGAGCTCAAATATGTGAATGCCGGACACAATCCCCCGATTCTCTATAAAACAACAAGTCAAGAGATCGTTTATCTTACCAACGGATCTGTAGGTATGGGAATGCTGGATGAACTTCCTTTCCTCGAGGTACAGTCGGTGTATATGAATGAACGCTCTAAAATGCTCTGCTACACCGACGGTTTGGTGGAGGTGCTGAACGAATCGGGGGTTGAGATAGGAACTGAAAAACTGGAAGTTGAATTAAGAAACAACGATCCTATTTCCGGGAATATCAAATCCATTATAGAAAAACAGGGAATACTTGTGGGAAGCGCCTCTGTATTTGATGACATATCAATTCTGAGTGCCGATTTTCCCGGTATCTGATATAATCACCATTATTCCAGAACGCTATCTGCACTTTTTGGTTCATCCTTATCCTCTCCACTGTGAAAAATATCCATGGTAACGAGCATTGCCGTAAAACCCCAAAACAGTGCTGAAGCCTTGTCGGTATCAAGGAAATTATTCAGTACCCCATGGATATAATAGGTGGTCAGGCCAATAAGAACCCCCAATGAGAGGATCCTGATCTGTTTTGACCTGGCCCTCAGATGGACCCGTATTCCTGTATATATCGTCGTTGCAATAACAAGCAGGAAGCTGACAAGTCCCAGTAAACCGGATTCGGAAAGGGGACCGAGATATTCGCTGTGGGCCGTACCCCTGACACCAAAATTGGTGCTGATATCCGTTCGCTCAAAAGAGCGCTGAAATCGCCCATATTCAAACTGGTAGGTGCCCGGACCAAACCCCGTAAACGGGCGTTCCTTCCACATCCTTACCGCACAGCTCCAGCGGTTGATCCTCTCCAGGTTCGACTGGTCATTCGTGATATTGGCAATGGAGTGTACATGCTCCGTAAGATCACCCGATGACTTGGTCCTGTTCTGTTCCAGCTTCATCAAAATCATTGGCCAAAAAACAAACAACAGCACAATCAAACCGGCGCCCGCCAGGGCAACAAGCTCAATCCTTATTCTAAGTTTGATGATCAACCATACTACACCCCCACCAACAAGACTCACCCATGCAGCCCTTGTATAGGAAAATACCGTGGCTGCAATAAAAAACAGGATCATCAGAAGCACCAGGAACTTTAAATTCAGGTCCAACTTGCGCGTCATCACAAAAAAGGTTATCAGCAGCGGCAACAGAAATGCCAGTGTTGCCCCATAGGAAGTGTGATCCTTGTAGAATGGTTGCATCATGCTATGCGACATCACCTGGTTATCGAGGCCGTACGCCGAATGCCTGACAAGGGTATAGATGATGATCACTGAAAATGAAGCGATATACAACCATATATACCTCTTCATATTTTCCTGCTTTCGAAATACCTCAATAGCAACAAAATAGAAACCTACAATAAACCAGGTTCTGGAAATGAAAAATTTTAAAGAGACAACCGGATCACTGCTGGAGATAATTGTAACTGCCATCCAGACCAGGTGAAAATAGATAGCCAAAGTAACGGGGTGCCTTAAAATACGCAGGTCAGTACGAAATCCACCGAAATAACGCAGCAGGTAGATGATGAACAGCAATCCCAACATTGGTTCCGTCGGCAGGTAAAGGTCCACCCCGATCCCCTCAATAAAATGGGTTAACCGGAGTGAAAGCGGAACAAAGAAGACGGTTGCCAGTAATAACAGATCATACCTGGTAAATGCAACAATAACAAACAACAGTGCAACTGGAAGTATAGGCAAATAGTAGATCTCAAACGCAATAAAAATTGCATTGATCACCACATAGGTCAGGGCAGTGGCCCACAACCACATTGGGTACGCTTTTTGCCCGGTATAGGTCTGCATTATTCTTCTCTTCTGGCTACCGTCCTTTGCTGCAAACTGTCAATAATAATAAGAATGATCAGCGTAAACAGGAAAGCTGAAGCCGTAGAAACCATTACAATAATGGACCGTTTCGGATATGCCTTCTTTTCAGATGGATAGGCCTGATCAATAATAAATTTATAGGGTAACCGCTGATTAACCTCAACCCTCGCCTCTTGAAAGCGCTGTCGCAGGTCTGTGTAGCGCCTTGTATGATGCTCTACATTTTTTGTGAGTGAAATGAATGTGCCCCCATACCTGGAAAGTGCCGTTGTAATCTGAGCGGTCGTTGGTGACTCCAAACTGCGAAGAGATGAAGAGATCATATCACCAATAAGTTGCAGGGAATCCTGCAGCATGTGAATGTTTTCCTCTGCCTCAAGAAACTCCTCTTTAACAAGCTCAAAAGCGGCTTCGGCACGTTCACGTTTCATCTCGTTGAATACCGTATCGATCAAATTGGAGATATCGTTTGCAATATCTGCAGCCATCTCCGGATCGGTATCCAATACACTGATTTCAACCGACATCAGCTCCGTTCTTCGAAAACTAATATTCTTCTTATAGGTATTTATCAACTGGGTATAAGGATACTTTGCCGCAGTGTCAATATCGTAATGCTCCATGAGATTGTAATTCTCAATGATCCTGCTCCTGATCTGTTCAGAATTCAAAATCTGAAGCAACTGTTCTGCCTGCTCCTCCTCACCAAAACCATATACGCTTTGCCTTCCGGAATAATTTGAAGATAAAAGATCCTTTGAAACCGATGCCCCTGTTGTGGGAAACATCACTACTTTAGACTCGTATTTCTCCTGTATTTGCAGCGAGACAATAATTGAAGTTACAGCTGCAAGAAAACTGATAATAATCAGGATCCACCGCTTGTTCCACATGAAGATCAGCAAATCAACTGAGTTGAAATTCATTCCTGCTTGTGCTTTTGTGCTCATTATTTTAAATTTAGTTGCTATTTACACTTATCAGATAATAGTTCCTTTTACCTTTTTGTATCAAGAGATACCTTCCGTTAATAAATGAATCGGGGGTAACCGATGCTTCGGGATTGGTTACCTTTTTTCTGTTCATACTTAACCCTCCTCCCTGTACGAGCCTCCTGACCTCTCCTTTAGACTGGAAAATCGCTGTATGTTCCGTGAGAAGCTGCATGATGTCTGAATTCATCTGTTCGTGAGAGATTTTAAAATGTGGCACCCCCTCAAATACAGATAAAAACATCTCTTCGGGAATACGGCCGAGGGTCTCCTCTGTGGCATTTCCGAACAAAATACCAGAGGCCTCAATAGCTAGCTGGCAATCATCGGCGGAATGGACCATTGTAGTGACCTCTTCAGCAAGTTTTTTCTGCAGGATGCGAAGATGAGGGGCCGCCATGTGGTCCCTCGCCAAACGCTCAATCTCCTCCCTCGAGAGCATGGTGAAGATTTTTATATATTTTTCAGCGTCTGCATCAGAAACATTCAGCCAGAACTGATAGAACTTGTAGGGAGAGGTTCGTTTCGGATCGAGCCAAACATTCCCCTCCTCTGTTTTACCAAATTTACCCCCATCCGCCTTGGTGATCAACGGACATGTCAGCGCGTATGCCTCACCTCCCTCTTTTCTTCTGATCAACTCTGTTCCGGTGGTAATATTCCCCCACTGGTCGGATCCACCCATCTGTAACTTGCAGTTATATTCCCTGTAAAGATGCAGGTAATCAAACCCCTGCACAAGCTGATAGGTAAATTCGGTAAATGACATTCCTGTGGCTGATTCCGACGAGACCCTTTTTTTAACAGCGTCCTTGGCCATCATATAATTCACGGTGATGTGCTTTCCGATATCACGAATGAAATCCAGGAATGAATATCCCTTCATCCAATCATAATTATTTACCATCACCGCCTTATTGGATCCGTCGGTCTCAAAATCGAGAAATTTTCCAATCTGGCTTTTCAGACATTCCTGGTTGTGCCTCAGCGTCTCCTCGTCAAGCAAATTTCTCTCCTGCGACTTACCACTTGGATCACCGATCATACCTGTTGCTCCACCTAACAATGCGATGGGTTTGTGACCAGCCTGCTGCAGGTGCTTCAGCATCATCACCCCTACAAGGTGACCTATATGAAGCGAATCTGCTGTCGGATCAATTCCCACGTACGCAGAGACCATCTCCTTCTCAAGACATTCCTCCGTTCCCGGCATTATGTCATGAACCATTCCCCGCCATTGTAATTCATCAACAAAACTCATTCTTTTGTAACCTATTATCTCTATAATTTATAATCAATTTCATCTGAACAGTCCGGTGTTTTCATCGGAACTTTATCCCAAAACTCAAAAGTAACGTTTTTTCATTTTCCCTTGTTATACAGTCTTTCCATCTGACTTCTCTTTTCTATCAGGCAGGGGCAAATAATTTCTAAATTCCTCCCTTTTCAGGTAAGGAAAAACTGCAGGAGCCAGCTTTGTCAGGGGCCGATATAGCAAAGATCCATTGATTTTCTCGGGACTGATAAACTCTTTCCTGCTGTTGGCGGCATCCACCGGCATCAGAACAATACTGATGATAAAGGCCGTAACGAACAGTCCGAAAAGCATCCCTGCAGTGCGGTTAACCAGATTAAGCGCAACTGCTTTGATCAACCGATCGACCAGAAATGCAGCAACATGTACAATAAGGACAATGCATATAAACGTAACTGCAAATGATACGAGGTTCAGATGGTCTGGATTGATATTAAACCAATTGTTTAATAATGTGCCTGTTTGTGCATGGAACCTCATGGCGCCCAAAATACCCAATACCAGTGCTGTCAGCGAAGCGACCATATAGATCAGGCCCTTCCTGAAGCCCCTGTAAAGCGCCCAAAGCAAAGGAACAGCAAGTATAATATCCAGGATATTCATTTCTGCTAATCAGACGACAAAATAAGTAAATCATTTTCAATAACGGTCAAAAAAGAGCCCTATTGTAGAAAAGAAGATGGAAATAACCCATCATCCATTGCTCTTTTTGCAAAAATAAGTATCTTTTCAACGCTAAAACCACATCGTCATGGAAATCAAAAATTTCAGAAAAAATTACGGTTTGGAGTTAATTGCTGCCTCACATTCAGGTATCGCCGTGGGAGATCTTGTCTGGGACCCGCTGATTGCCTCTCCTGTGTTTACTTATCCCGGTATGCCCAAAACCATTTACACTGCGTTTCTGGATGCTGGACTCATTGATGAGAATGAATTTAAGACTTTCGGGAAGGAGTGTACAGAAATTGAAATGATTCCAGCCCAACTTGCAGATAAGAATGTAGATGTAAACTCAGAACTGATCGCCGAGCTTCAGCATCCGGTCATGGGAAAGATCGAAGGAAATTTCAAGCTGGATACAATCAGTAAATTTAATTTCGGAGGGCTTCAGGTAAAGGTGATGGATGACCTGCTCAGGGTGAAAATTGACCAGTACCTTGAATTGATGAAAGAGAAAAAATGGAAAGAGTACGATGGCCGGATCAGAAGGGTGAATATGATCACTGAGCTCTACTACGGTTCAATAAAACTAATAGTAGAAAGATCGCTTAGTGGCACCATGGATGCAGCTTTGGAAAAAAGCAGCATCAAGGTCCTTTCAAGATTAGAAGGAAGCAGTTCGGTCGGGTATGCCTTCTCCCACGATGAAGTACCCTTTGCCATGCGCATAGAACGCGTAAGGAGCTTCAACGGCTAACATTTCATTCACTGAGATCACAATAAGATCGCATTAAACAGGAGCTTAAAAGTGCCCTGGGTTGAAGCCCTGAATTGCGGATTAAAGCCAAACAAAACAAACTGTCCCTGGCCTTTTTTCATCCAGAGCATTGCACTGTTGTTGCCAATTAATTTTTCTCCTGCAGCATAACCACTGATAAGTACATCCCTTTCCGGGTAGGTGGCAATAACCCTGCGGTCCATATCAAAACCGGGGATAGTCGTGCTGAAAACCGGTCGGCCCCGCGAAAACACATTTGCATGTGATGGCATTCCCAATGTAAGAGGATGATCATTTATGACACTGACCCTCAACAAGCTTCCGGGAACATATAATCCCTTTTTAACAAGGTCATCAGAAACATCCCTGAATGGAAGGTTAAACTCCTCTGTCTCTTTTCCCCTTGTAATCTTTAGCGTTCCTTCAAACAGGCCCGCTGAGCGCCCCCAGCTGATGATCATGCCTCCGTTATCAATAAAGGTCATCAATGCCTCCACGCCCTCTTTTCCCAATCCCTTTGCATCATCCGGATGGTAGTTGCCCCGGTAATAATCCTCCCCCCTTTTATACTTGCCCTCCATGAGCAGGTTCTTGTCCATATCCGGAAAGATAATCACATCATAATCTTTGCTAATACCGGCCTTTGCGACATCATCTGGCCTCAGGACTGTAAAGGGAATGTGATACGTGTCAAAAATAAACCTTGTCCAGCCAGCATCCATGTCGTGGAACCGGCTCTCCACGAGAGCAATCCCGGGCACCTGCATTTGCACTGTCTTCAGTTCCAGATCTGCCGGTAGCTGTACGACCGGAAAATCGAGTGACTCAATCAGCTTCCGGGCTTTATCTCCGGACTTTCCCTCCAGTGATAGCACAAAACTTCCTTTTTTCAGCTCCTGTCCCTCCAGTTTAAGATCTTCTGAAAGACGGGCTACTTCAATCCCCTTTTCAGCAGCAGCAAATGCGGTTTTGAATGATTCATTATAATTCACCGGCAGGAGTACACTGCCATCTTTTTCAGCCAATGGCAGGGCCAAAGAATAGTCGCCTGTTATTGGTGAAATATTATTTTCAAGATCAGGCTCCCGGGTATTCACCTCAAATGACTTCACATAGCGGTGGAGCGGCAAGGACCAGCTGGTAATATCGTAGGGCTTGATAAGCTCACCTCCGGGCGTATAATGTCTTTCCGGGAACTCCTGCTTTTCAAGTACCTCTTTAATGAAGGCCCTGAAAGGCTGTGCCAACGGAACAACCAGGTCGCCAATCTGGTAGGCGATATTGTCAATAACCATCTCCTTATTCAGATGGTAAACCGCAACCCCATGCTCTTTTAACAATGCTACCATTTTTACCAGCTCCCCCGCATCATGCTGTTCTCTTGGTAAAATGTAATAAAAGGGAGCTTGTGTTCTGCCTGTTTCAACCATCTCCCTGCACACATCGTTTCTGAACTGAAGAATCTCCTCCCTGTACAGTGAGGCTGTTTTCAGAATAGACATGGTCGACACAATCTCATACTCAACAATATCGTTTAGCCTCCACCAGCCGCCCTCCCAGGGAAGAAGCATGTTCACACTCTTTTTGTATTCCGACAATCCCTTTCCGCCAACCCGGAGCTCATTTGGCTCGATATAAATTGGAGAGGCTGTTCTTACACTGGCTGCCTCGGTTAGAAACCCGATTACATTTTTCCAGATACAGGTTTCCGTGGACCCGGGCCAATAATCATCGAACAGGTAATGCTGTGCCACACCGGCCTGTCCGGCAGCTGTCATGTCATTGGCCATATTCTGACCGAAGAGTCCGGACCATGAAAAAATACCTGCCGGAACATTTTCCGCAATCGGATCGTGATTCGGAGGGACAAAATACCTGACTCCTGTGGATCCCATCTGGTGCTTTTCCACCATCACCTGTGGGAACCAGGTCTTGTTATATATCGCGGCGATTGCCTTTGTGTCTTCCTGACTAAGGATCACAAAATCACGGTTGTTGTCATGTCCCACATACTTATGGTAAACACCGGGCAGAGAGGCACCATCATATTTAGTTCCCTTGTATTTATTGTAATAGTCAACAACCATATTCATCCCGTCCGGATTGTGATTGGGAACCATCATAAGCACTACATCATCTAACCACGATAACTTTTTCTGATCGGTTGTAGTTACAAGGTCATAAGCAATCAGCGGTGCTGCCTGGGCCGGACCTACTTCGGTGGAGTGCATCGACAGTGTAGCCAGTACAAATACCTTTCCCTCACTGATATATTGGAAGCGTTTGGATGTGTCCAGATCAGGTTCCAATGCCAGTTCCCTGTTGATCACTTTGTATTCAGAAAGTTTTGTAATATTCTCTTCACTGGAAATAAATGCGATATACATTGTCTTCCCCATCGGTGATGTTCCGATCTCCTCCAGTTTGATCCTGGGTGACCCCTTCTCCATCTCCTTCAGATAACTGATCAGCTCCTCGTAGTTAAAAAGTTGTCCGTCAGAGCCCGGCTGAAAGCCGAAGAATGAGGCAGGGGTTTTTATCACAGGCTCAGCAGAGAATGCCGTTGATACCATACAGACAAGAACAATGGTCAACACATGCGGTAAGATAGTTCGCAAAAATTTCATCATTACAGGCTTTTAGTTTTAACGAAGCGATTACAGGCCGGCCGCCAACCGGAATATTACCTGGCTATAAATCCAATGGGGATGACCATGCAAATGCAACCCTCAAATGTAGCAATTATTCAAGTTTATTATACCTGGTACATTCAATGATTAGAGAATTCAAAAATTCATGTATCTTTAATCCGTAGGGTAACTGTTACTTGATGTGTATAGATTTATCTCCGATACGTGGACAGCAAACATTCATATTTCGCAGCTTTCGATCTTGACAAAACGATCCTTTCAGTCAACAGCAGCCGACTTGTAGTTAATGTGTCACGAAAAATGGGATTGATGACAAAGCGCGAGTACCGGCAGGCAATCTATTACTCCTTCGTCTATAAGTTTGATCTTAAAGATGCGAACGAGATAGTACTGTCTATGATGCAATGGTTAAAAGGGTTAAAAGAGGAGGATGTAGAATTGCTTGCCACAAAACATATCGTTCCGGAGATGAAAAAGATGGTGCGTCCGGAGATCATAGAAGCGCTTGATTATCATCGTAAAAACAATGCACGCCTGGTATTGCTATCCTCAGCCATGCCCTATTTATGCGATCCCATTGCAGATTATCTTTCGATGGATGACGTTGTTTGCTCACAACTGGAAAAAGAAAACGGGCGCTTCACCGGAAGGGCAATCGGACCGCTTGTCTTTGGCCCTGAAAAATCTGTGAGAATGACAGACTACTGTGCTGCTCACAATTTCCCGATCGACACTGCCTGGTATTATGGAGATGCCTATACCGATCGCTTTGTGCTTGAAAGGGTGGGGCATCCTGTTTGCGTAAAACCAGAGATCAAGCTCTGGTGGATGGCGAAAAGAAGGGGGTGGAAAATACTATAAACCTATAGTGACCTCACATACGCCGCAGGAGAATCAAGGATCTGTATCCTGTCCGTGTTATTCTCCTGTATTGTGCTTATTTCCAATAATCTGTCAACTACATCGTCGGTAATTTTTGCCGGCACACTGATGGCACTTCTAATCATTGTTGACAATACCTTCTCGCTGATTGTTATTGGCACGACCTTGGATGTTATGGCCCCTGCGGCCCCGACTTCCAGGCATGTCTCCCGCAGCAGATCAATTCTGTCCTCATCGGAAACGATCGAGATCTCACAATTATCCTGGGGCATCATGGATTTTCCGATTTTTGAATTTTCAGTATCGGCATCCAGTCTTCTGCGCCAGGTTGTTCCTGCTTTCAGCTGATCAATTGCAGCGATGATCTGTTCCATCGTGGCAGCATTTTTCTGTTTTCCTGTTTTCATTCTTGTATCGATCAGACCAATCGAAACGGGTGTCTGATAAATAAATCCCTTCCCCGGCTTGTCGAGCCGGCCCTGTTCAACCAGCAACTTAATAACACTTTCGGAGTCCTGTTCAGGCATCACAAGGTGCACAATCTCTTTGTCAGCAGGTATCGTGATCCTTATCAACCCAAGCTGGTCCCTGATGTCGTTTCCGGTTCCGAACGTGATCATTGGAACACATATGCCAAGGTCAAGAGCAATTCTGGCCAACTGTTCTCCGCTTCCCGGATCTGAGAGCACACAGATCACATAGGATAATTTATTCAACAAAGGGGGCTCGTAATCATATGCTGCATATTCATTCAGGACATTTACATTAAATTCCGGTGGTTCCTTGGAGAATTCCATTAATTCCTGGGCAAAAACCGATCCCCTTCCCGGTATGTGTAGTTCACCAATATGAATGATGGCCCTGATAACCTGTTCAGAATACTTCCTGGGAATTGTAAAGCGGAACACACGGACAGAGAAGCTCTCCAGTTTGGTAAACTCCCCTGGCAGACCAAAGGACCTCGATTTAATTCGCTCCCTCACAATTCTTCCGGTCTCATCATAGGTTAACACTTCAATTCTTCGTAAAAATTCCATAATCCTGTCCGCAAGCAACTGGTTGACGATACAGGTGATCCGGCTTACCCTGTGGGGCGTATAGATCCCTTTTGCCATTTGGGTTCTCCAGACCGCCCTGGAGGGTGAAAACGGCTTTTCTCTCCGGGAAATATGATCGCTATTTTCCATCTGTTATTTCACTTTGTTTGTGATCAATTGTTTTTTTCTGCTTCGACCTTTTGTATAGTCCGAATGTCAGGACGGTGATAATCGGAAATGCTGAAGCCAATGCCAGAATTCCAAAGCCATCGGAAATCTGCAGCGCACCCCCGATACTGAGTCCCATTGCCAGTACCAGGGGTACTGTAACCGGACCTGTAGTAACACCACCACTATCCCACGCCATAGATGCATACTCCTCCTCGCTGAAAATTGTGAGAATAATCAGCAGGATATAAGGAGGAACAATCAGCCAGATAAGCGGCAGTTCAAAAAGTATCCGGGCAAACCCAAGTGTGATCCCGATACCCACACCGATAGAAACGATCTGTACGATCTGTCTCTGTTTTATCGCCCCGACTGTCAGGTTTTCCACGGTCAGACCAAGGGCATTCAGTGCAGGCTCCGCAAGTGTTGCTCCGAAACCCATACCAAAAGCAAAAACAAGCACCAGGACGATCCCTAAAACAGTTAATTTATTTCCAAACAGCGGCGCCTGTGTGATGATATGCTCATACTGGCCATCGGCCCTGCTATATCTGGATTCAAGATATTCTACACGGGAAAGGTTTCCCTGCTCATCGATCATGTTAAAATATTCGCTGATTTGTCCATCCTGTGAAATGCCTTTAAAAACAAGGGTTGTATCAAAATTACTGATGACAACCCTGTCAATAAATTTATCCTCCTTTGCAAAGGCCCTTGGCAGTTCCCCGCCTACCTCTCCGCCGAGTGAGGCAAGACCCAATCGTATTCCTGAGGTTAGCAGGATCATGCCAATCAGTGAAAAGAGTATCCCCAGTGCTACTTCATCCTTGTACCTTATTTTCTCCCTTAACAAAAGTACAAGAACGATCAGCAACAACAGCGAAAGAGGGACAACTGCCCTGATCCCTGCAACCGATTCCTCCTGCAGCACCTCCTTGAAATTTGAAGATGTAATGGCTTCCGGAGGCACAACACCAGGAGACATCATTCCCCTTTCATAATCAGACGCACGACTGTTCAGCCAATCGCTGAAAGAGATTGCTCCCAAAATGGCCGTCTGCATTTCAGTACTGCTTTGAAGGTTCCGGAGTGCCTTTTCATAAGCTATCCCGGAGCCAAAAAATGCCCTTCTTCCCTCCTCCCCGGCGTGCGTAAAAACATGGCTCAGCAACTTGTCTTCATCCTGAAAAACGAGCATTGCATCGTTTCTGTTTTCCACCGAAAAGAACTCCCTTTCAGTGGTGGCTCCGGGAGCCGACATGTTCAAAAATATGCCCAGGCTCAGCACCGCTAAAATTGGAAAAGCCGAGGCCAGCAAAATAATTCCAAATCCACCACTGCCCCCCTGTCCCTTATTGGATGAACGGGAGACCCCAATGCCCAGGGCAAGCACAAGCGGTACCGTCACCGCTCCGGTTGTGACAGCCCCGCAATCCCACGCCAAACCAATGATCTTACTCAGATTATCGTTTAGATAGGCATACATTGATAAGGCGATCAGCACCGGGATAATCACATAAATAAACGGCTTGATCGACCAGTTGTAGTAAAACCGGAACATTCCCAGGGCAACGGCGATTCCCACGCCGATCCCGACCGACATGATCAGCCAGCTCGAATAGGGCTCCAGCAGCATATACAACAAAGGAGCATTCCAGGCGGTAATGGTGGAACCGGCAGTTCGCAGAGCACTGATTGCCGGTTCCGCAAGTGTTGCTCCGAATCCGAGAATGAGTCCGAAAATAGCAATAATACCTATTCCAACCCGCTGTGGCATCTTTATTCCCACACGCTCCCCCAACGGCATTAACCCAAGGATCAATCCTTCGAGAAAAAAGGCAAGTCCGAAAACCACCAGCATGATACCTGCTACTGTACCAAGTGCATTGGCTAAAGGAACACTTAAAATAAGCGTTTGAAATACAATTAAATATAGGATAATAAATGCTACTGCCCTGATTTGTTCCCTGATCCTTATCCACGCATATTTTGCCAGCATAGAGATTGATTCGCCCAACGGCATCCTGATTTTTCTTCGCATACTTAATATGTTAGTAGATATTTAGTTATAAAAATAACCTATTTTTTTTACTGACAAATAGTTATTCGGTCCAATAAATGCACAATCTATTTTTTAAATAAATGTTAAAAAACAAGGGAGCAGTGCCCGGATCTGTGTTGAATCCAATTTTTTCATAACTTGTGCTATGAATATGTTTGTTTATCAATAAATTAATTATGTCTATCATGGAACGGTTTAATAAAATTGCTAAGGCTTCAGGGATATTGGTATTCCTGGTACTGTTATCATTTACAACCCTCTATAGTCAGTCACCCGCAGGCTTTTCATACCAGGCAGTTGCCAGGAACAATTCCGGGAATCCTTTGCCTTCACAGGAATTAACGGTAAGGATCTCTATTCATGCCGGCAGTGCATCAGGAGAAAAAATATGGCAGGAGGATCACAATGTAACCACATCGCCTTATGGTTTATTCAGCCTGGTTGTTGGTGGTCCGGATGGTTACGGACAGTCAGGATCTGTTGAGACCTTCAGTAATATTGACTGGTCGGCGACACAATATTTTTTGAATGTCATGGTGAAGAAGGACAATAATTTTCTTGATTTGGGAGGTTCACCCATTCAGACTGTACCATTTGCGCAGTATGCACAATCTGCAAAAAGCTCTTCCGGTAATTTCGCTGTTCAGGCGGAAAAAGCGGCGTCGGAGGGAGAAGCACTCTTTGAAGTCAGGCGCTCCGACGGATCCGTCGCATTCGCCGTATATGAAGATATGGTATGGGTCTATGCCGGCGCAGATGATACCAAAGGGGTGAAGGGCGGTTTTGCCGTCGGAGGATATAAGCCATCCAAAGCTGCGCCTGACGAATACCTGCGGATCACACCCGATAGTATCCGGCTTTATATCAACGACGACGAAACCAAGGGTGTAAAAGGCGGTTTTGCTGTGGGGGGATATAAAAGTGCTGCCAAAGGAGCTTTGGATCAGTACCTGTATGTGTCGGGCAGCAATCCGGTCGATGATGACTATACCATTGCACTTGGCGTTGAGGCTTTGGCATCCGGCACCTATTCAACTGCAATCGGTTACCAGGCCACTGCAACGGGCAATTCATCTTTCAGCGCAGGGAGAACGAGTCTGGCTTCTATGAACAACACCATTGCCATTGGTTACGGCGCAGAGGCAACCGGAACTGATGCGGCAGCAATAGGGTACCAGTCGGAGGCGAAAGGTAACAGGTCCATTGCAATTGGTTCATATTACTCTTATACCTTCAACTTTCTGCCCTACTTCAACTACGGGAAAAAGAACGATGCAAAAGGTGATTTCATCATCTGGAATCCGATCATCAATCCGGAATTCAGGATCATTACCTTCAACCGGGCCAATATTGCGGAGGGGAAATACTCCATTGCCCTTGGAAACGGAAACTATTCGGTTGATGGTGGGACCTCTCTCGGTTCCAACAATGATGCCACCGGATTTGGTGCCACGGCCATCGGTATATCGAACAAAGCCAGGAACACCAACGCCTTTGCTGCAGGATATAGCAGTCAGGCCGACGGCTACTATTCGACCGCCTTTGGCAACAACTCCTTTGCACAAGCTTACGGATCGTTTGTGATAGGACAGTATAATGAAATAAACGGTGACGCAACCAAGTGGGTAAATACGGATCCTCTGTTTGTTGTGGGTAACGGCTTGAATAATGATAACAGAAGCAATGCACTGACAATCCTCAAGAGCGGACGAAGCATTTTTAAAGGAGAAGATGCTAATCTTACCCTGAATGACAGGAGAGTTTGGCGCTATAATTTTGGAGGATTTTATTTAGATCTTTTGAGTGTCTATGGAGTTAGATCATATGTAAATAGAAATGACCCAGACGTAAGTAGTTACTATTCTGGTTACTTTTTTTCTAATGAGGGAGATGAAGGAACTTATTACGGTTTCTATGCTGATGAACGTTCAGGAGGCTCTGTTGATGTTGCCGAGTATATTAATGATTCGAAGGGAAATACTGAACCTGGGGATGTATTAGTTGCTGACCCAACTGCCAAAGAGAGCGTTATTCTTTCCGAGACCGCCTATCAGTCATCTGTGGTAGGGATCGTAAGCACCGATCCCCACCTGGTGATGGGAATGGAACTGGTCATTGACGAGGAGACGGGGGCGCCGTTGCCGGATGTGCAGGCCACCCGCCTGGCGCTTACCGGGCGCGTTCCCTGCAAGGTAACCGACGAGAACGGCCCCATTCAACCGGGCGATCTGCTCACCAGCTCCTCCACTCCGGGACACGCCATGAAGTGGACCCCGCTGGATGTGAACGAGGCGACGAATTTCGAAGAGTTGAAAAGCATCCTGGCAGAGAATGAGCTCAGGCGACATGCTGTGATCGGAAAGGCCCTGGAGTCCCACGGAGGCGGAACAGGAAAGATCATGGTGCTTGTCTCGCTTCAATAAGCAACTTTAACCATAATTCATCAATTTGTTTTGTCTGTGGATGCCTTATTGAGCTTGTCTGAAGCTGCGGTTCTACTTCCTGTCTTTTTTGCTACACTGGTGGCTGCTGTTTTCTGTGTTTGGGACTTTGCCTGGGGTTTTTGTACCGGTTTTTTTATTGGGGGTGCTAAGTTTTTCCGTGAATCAACCTCTGCAGTATTCATTTTTTTCGGTTTTTCCGGCTGTTCCGTTTTTTCTTTCCTGGTCTCTTCTGAAGTTTTTGGATTCAGGGCATTGAGGTATTCTTCATAGAAAACCGGATCAGAATTTTCAAAGATACTCATGAATTTTTTAAACCTTCTCTTCAGGATTTTCTCATTCTCCTTTATTCTCTTTTTTACCTCTTCTGTGGCTTTCTGTAACTCTTTCTTCTCGGCCCTGATCCTCGCTCTGAGGTCTGCATAAGATTCATTATCAGTTTTTAGTTCATCGAGCAGCTTTACACTTAATCCATAATCTTCTAATCCGGTTTTCTTCTTATCTTCCCCATTTAATTTCCCAAGCTTTTTATCTGCATAATCGGTGATTTCAACAACATTCTTGTCCAGGTCTTCAGCCGATAGTTTATCCAC
>CAYOVC010000027.1:0-15778 GCA_964407305.1 uncultured Bacteroidaceae bacterium
AGAACACTCAACACCTCTCCCTATAACCAGGCATATGAGTATAACGTTCATGCACTGCCGCCCCAGCCAAGGGCCGTATCAAACGCTGTAATTGTTTATCTGTAAATAGAGAGGATGGCCGGACTGTACATACATGTGCCCTTTTGCAGACAGGCATGCAGGTATTGCGACTTTTATTTTACAGTAAGTCTGAGATACCGTGATGCTTATGTTTCGGCATTGCTCAAGGAGCTATCTGAAAAAAAACAGTATATTGAACAAGACAGTATTCGTTCGGTATATCTTGGGGGGGGGACCCCATCCGTTCTGAACAGCGGTCATCTGCAGCAGATTATTGAAAGGATTCGAATGGAGTATCGTGTTGATGAAGCGGCTGAGATTACCATAGAGGCAAATCCGGATGATCTGAGCGTGGGTACCCTGAAGTTTCTTCGGAGCATCGGTTTCAACAGGTTAAGTATCGGAGTTCAATCGTTTCATGAAAAGGAGTTGCAGCTCATGCGAAGATCGCATACCCGTGAGCAGGCAATAGCTTGTGCCGGAGTGGCACACAGGTTAGGTTTTGATAATATCAACATGGATCTGATCTATGGATTACCGGGGCAATCATTGTCTGACTGGGAGGAGAACCTGTGTATTATGATGGAACAACCGCTGACCCACTTGTCGGCATATCACCTTACCTACGAACCGGGTACTGTCTTTCATCACTGGAGAAAGAAAGGTAGATTAAAGGAGGTGTCTGAACAAACCAGCATTGACCAATATTATTTATTACGGGATATAACCGGAAGGCAAGGTTTTGAGCATTATGAGATATCTAATTTTGCTCGTCGGGGTTTTCGTTCGAGGCATAACAGCATATACTGGACAGGAAAAAGATATTGTGGTTTTGGTCCCTCTGCCCACTCTTATAACGGAGTGGAGCGGCGGTGGAACGTGGCCTCACTACACGGGTACATTACCAAAATAAACAGCGGAGACCAATTTGATCAGTCAGAGGTATTAACAGTGCAGGAGAAGGTTAACGATTACCTGATCACAAAGCTCAGGACTTCTGAGGGATCCGATATTGCTTTGCTGGAAAACCATTTTGGTGAAGAGATGATGAAAAATCTTTTAAGAAAAGCGCAACCATTTATAGAGCGTAAAGAGGTAGAAGTTCAGGCTGGTACTTTAAGAATCACACCAAAGGGTTGGTTAAAATCGGACCTGATCATCCAGGAGCTAATGGTTTAAAAAATAGCAGCAATATTATTTTGCAAGAGCAACTGCGTTTCCGATCAGCTCTTCGAGTTTTTCTCTAAGGGTATTATAACTGAAATACCGCTTCCCCAATTCAAAATTGTAATCAGCAATCTCTTTAGCAAGAGCCGGATTATAAATGATCTTTGCCATCTCTTTTACGGCCTGCCCTGTCAGTTCATTATTTTCGAGCATCACGGTTTTAAAGCCCTTGCTGCCGATATCCGGCATATATACGGGGTGATAATTGTTTACGAATATAGGACGGCGGGCAAGAACAGCCTCCACGAAAGCATTTCCGAACCCTTCATAGGTGCTGAAATAGGTACAGGCAGTAGCGTGTGCATACGCATCGGATAGTGAAAAAAGAAGATCACCATTTGCAGCAGCAAGTCCTTTATTCTGAAACAGGTGATGTGCAAATTGTACCTGCTTACCCAGGTGCAAATCATGTATCAAATCCTGCAGTTCATTATAATAATGGCTACCGGCATCGTCGGCATAGTTGCCTGTGATAATGAGCCTGATCTTTTCATGATTCAATTGATCGACCAATCGAATTGCGACTTCGATGCCTTTGCGTTTGACAATTCGTGTAATTTGGTACAGGAAAATATCAGATTCAGCAAAGCCCAGGTGCTCATGCAACCTGGCGTTCTTCTCATTTTTGACCCCAAAAGGCAGGTCGAAGTTCATAACGTTCGGTACGATGACAGAGTCTCTTCCAAATTTTTCTTTTAATGTTTTTTGGGCATGTGAATTGATGACCGCATGGATAGAATTTGGAGCGGTCAGGGGAAATACTGTTTCAACGAAGTTGTTAATGTCTTCGTGTGGAGATTGATACCGGGAGCCCCTTTCCCAGGCAAAATCGTGATCATGGGTAATCGTGGGGAGTCCGAGTTTACGAACAGCCTTATTAATAGCTATCCCCATTTCCAGGTGGGAGGGGAGGGCAGATGCATTTTCAGAAATAAGTAGTTCCAACCGTTTGTTTTTAACCCATTCAATGATCTTTTTATAGATGATTTTTGAATAGAGGTTGATGTGCTCAATAAGTTCCTGCGGATCGGTTTCCGGATGAAAAAAAGCTTTCTTTTGGCTCCAGTAGCTTTCAGGCGAAAAAAAAGACATTTCAGGAACCAGGGTTTCAGTTGGATGGTGAATGGGTCTTTCCTGGTATTGACCGGATAAAATATAGACCTCATGCCCCATGGTTTTGAGTACCTCAATCCATTTTTCTGTTTCGAGGGCAACCCCATCGACACCCCCGATACGGCCGATGATGATCCCGATTCTCATACCAATGTCATTTAAGTGTAAACAGATCACTTCCAATCAATCGTCCACCGGAATACAATTCCACCTGGTATTCCCCGGGGACAAGCTCACCATTATTACTCCAGAATATAGATACCGGCAAGTCACTGTTTTCATAGGTTACCGTTCTGGAGGCTGAGACCGGAAGATCTTCTTCACCAACTGTAATAACTTCCATTTCAGGTGCTCCGAGGGTGATTCCATCTGGTCGTTCGAGCCTGAGATAAATAGTTTTATCACCCGGACTTGCGACAGAATTTGCCCGTACAATAAAATCAGTTCTTATTTTATCGATGCTGTTGATCCTTCTTCGTGGCCTGTTTTTTTCATTGATTGGCTCCACATAAATATCGGATACCTGGAGGGATGAAGCGAGGTCTTTTATCTCTTCTAATTGGGCCTTATCGGTTTCCAACCGGTTTTTTTCAGTTTTTAACTGCTGTTCCGATCTTTTAAGTTGCACATTTTCAGCCATCAGGGCCTGGTTTTGTGAATTCAGGGAATCGATCTGAACGATATAGCTGCGGAGTACAGACCGAAGCGTTTCCATTTCGCGCTTGTACATCCTTATTTTGTAGGCATCATCGGCCTGTATGGCTATCAGGCGGTTGATTTTTTCCTGTTGAATGGCCATCTCTTCCTGAATACGCTTGTTGTCGGTTTTCAGCGTATCGTAGGAGAGGTAGATATTGTGCAGTTCTCCTTCAAGAGAATCGCGCTCCATTTCAAAATATATTCTGTTCTGTTCGAGGACCACGCGTGTTTCATCATAGTCTTTTTTTAGATCAATAAGCATATACACAGACACAGCAAGTACTACCACAAGCAATCCGATCACTCCATACAGAACCCCAGTATTCTTTTTGTTTTCAGTCATCACCATACAATTAAACGTTACAAAGATATGAATTACAGGTGCATTGTAAACGGGTATACCAATTAATATAACCGGACAAACTCAAAATTATTACTTTTTTTTACGTTTACGGGGAACATCTTTTTCAGTAACCCCGAATTTTTCATCCGATTCAAGGTTTCCGGTTGGTTCAACATGCACCATTACATCATACACGTTGGGAATATCCTCTTTAATGATATCCTCAACATTTTTTGCTATTGCATGTGCTTTCCTGACGCTCATTTCCGGATCGACCTCAATATCAAGGTTGATCATATACCGTGATCCGATCTTTCTTGCCCGTGTTCGATGTGGATTATGGGCACCATCCACTTTTTTTATCGCTTCGAATAGTTTGTTGTATAATTGAGGATCCGCAATTCCATCCATCAGGTCGGTATTGGTTCTAAGAAAGATACGTATTGCCTCAACCATAATAAAAACACTGATCAACAGTGCGATGACTTTATCTATCACCCCAACATTAAAATAAATTGTAGTGATCAGGCCGATCAAAACAGTTAATGAGATGAGCATGTCGTTACGCATATGAATGCCCATTGTAACAAGCATGTTGATATTTGAGTTTTTACCAGTATTTCTCAGGTACAGGCTCAGAAGAAGTTTTCCCAATATGGAAAAAAGGGTAACATAGACTGCAATCATTGCAGGGACCGCATCAACCTCACGGGTGATCAGTCGGTTGACTGCGGATATGGCCAGCTGGGCACCTGCCAAAAAGAGCAACATAGAGAGTACCTTTGTTGCAACCGTATCAGCTTTAACGTAACCATAGGAAAACTTGACATTGGGAGGTCTTTTTACTACCCTGGCAGCCACCAGCGTTACGATGGAGCTGATGATATCAGCAGATGAATCTATGCCATCTGCGATGACAGCGAAACTACCTGAAATAAATCCAGCCACCAGCTTCAGGAGTGCAAGAAGGGCATTGCCCACAATGGAAACCCACGAAGCAAAGATGATATTATTTTCCTTTTTTCCTGTCATCTCATAAAAATAACAGCAGACTTAAAGCCATCACCGCCATTCCTATTACAAAACCATATATTGAATAGTGGTGGTGTCCATACTCCTCAGCAGTAGGCAGAAGTTCATCGATAGAAATAAAGACCATGATGCCGGCAACAGATCCAAACATGAAACCAAAAATTCCCTGTGGTATTTCAGAACCGTTAAAAAACAGTGCTATAATTGCAAAAGCAAAAAGGGCGCCTATGGGTTCTGCCAGACCGGATATCATTGACAGGAAAAACCCCTTTTTCTTGCTACCCGTACCGTATGATACCGGCACTGAAACAGCAATCCCTTCCGGAATATTGTGGATTGCAATAGCGACAGCAACGGGGATGGCTAGTTCAGGCTCTGTGAGTCCGGCGAAAAAAGTAGCAATCCCTTCCGGAAAGTTGTGAATGGCAATGGCGAGGGCAGTAAACGTTCCCATTCGCACCAATTTTGGATCGCGGCTGCTATTTCCATTTTTAATCTCCTCAATTCGCCGCACCTCGTGCGGGTTTTCATACGATGGAATAAGCTTGTCTATGAGTCCGATAACAAGCACACCGCAGAAAAAAGAGAGAACAGTGAGCCATGCACCCTGGTTATCTCCATATTCTTTAGACAGGGAATCGTTTGATTTAACGAGGATTTCCATGAAAGAGACATAGATCATCACTCCTGCAGAGAAACCAAGACTTGCTGAAAGAAACCGCGTGTTTGTCTTTTTGGTAAAAAAGGCAAGTGCACTTCCGATGCCGGTTGATAGTCCGGCAAAGACCGTTAGTCCAAAGGCAAACCAGAAATTTCCAATATCCATAAAGGAGGTATAATAGAATAAAATTATAAAAAAGGCGCTAAACCGGAAAACAGTTTGTTCTTGATAAGAAACAGTTTTTTTCGAGGGCTATTTCTTCCTGTCTTTTTTTAATTTTCTTTTTGGTATCGGGGCTTTTGAAAAATAGGACGGTTTTCTTTTGGTGTAAATAATAAGTCCGGCACCAATAAAAATAAACGGAAGACTCAGCCACTGACCCATATTCAGAAACATTCCGGCTTCGAAAGTGACCTGGTCATTCTTTATAAATTCAATTAAAAACCTTGCTGTGAAAAGGAGAATCAAAAAGATTCCGAAAATTAAACCGTCCCTGATCTCATCTTTATTTTTCCTGTAGAAAATGAAAAGAACCGCAAAGATCAGCAGGTAACTCAGGGCCTCATAAATCTGGGTGGGATGGCTCGGAACATTGGGAAGCAGCGATCCTGTTACGGGATCAATCACCCTATCCCGCACAAACAGGAATGCCCATGGAACATCTGTGGCACGACCGTAGATTTCTGAATTAAACAGGTTTCCGGTTCTGATAAATGCGCCAGCCAGGGGAACAACAATAACGAGCCGGTCCATCAACCACAGGAATGACAGTTTATGTTTTCTGATATACAACCAAAGGGCAATGACAATGCCGATAGCAGCACCATGACTTGCCAGTCCTCCCTTCCAGATTTTCAGAATTTCAACAGGATTACTGAGATAATAGGAGGGCTCATAGAACAGGCAGTGTCCAAGCCTGGCTCCAACAATTGTACCAACAGCAACATATATCAGCAATTGATCGAGCATTTCTGCGTCGAGTCTTTTTATTTTGAGCGCTTTGGTGAAAACCAGGTATCCCGACAGGAATGCCATTGCGAACATGAGTCCATACCACCTGATTGAAAGGGAGCCAATACTGAAAATTTCAGGATCCACATCCCAGGTTATATAATTCAAGATCATAACAGTAAGTTTTTTTCGGGGTTAAAGCTACAAATTATATACTATTCTTTGTTACAGAAGGTTTAAATTATATGATAGCCGCAGCGGAATAGTTATCTTTGCATTTCTGAATGAAACAGACAGGTAAAATATTACACAAGTGTATGATCGCCTTGTTGGTACTATCATACGGTTGTGCACAGCAGGGTTCTCCCACCGGCGGACCAAAGGATGAGGACCCACCGGTTGTACTCAGGACGGAGCCATCCAACTATTCAACAAACTTTGATGTCAATAGAATAACGATTACGTTTGATGAATACCTCGACATGGCGAATTTCACGCAGGAGCTTGTAGTTTCTCCCCCAATGGAGGAGAAGCCGGAGATCCGGCTACGGAATAAGATATTGATCATTGAATTTGAGGAGGAGTTAAAGGAGGATGCGACCTACACATTTAATTTTGGAGAGGGGATCAGGGATCTGAACGAGAAAAATGTACTGTTAAACTATGAATATGTTTTTGCCACTGGAAACGAACTGGATTCACTGTCTGTAAAGGGAACATTAAAGAATGCCTATGACCTGACTGTGCCCGAGGGTCCCATTAACGTCATGTTGTATGAGGCATTGGAGGATTCCATTCCGTTAAAGCAGATTCCTTATTATGTTGGCAGAACAGATAAAGAGGGCAATTTTGCTGTCAACAACCTAAAAACCGGAACATATAAATTGTTTGCCCTTAAAGACGGAAACAACAATTTCCTGTTTGATCTTCCGAATGAAAAGATTGCTTACCTGGATTCTGCCCTGTTGATAGATGGAGATTATTTCAGGAAGATACTTCTGGAGACAGGTGTATATGATTCGACGGATCTAAAGCCAAAAACATATGAACTGGAAATTGATACTGCCGGAATGAGCCAGGACTCTATCCAGGTACTACTTGATTCACTTGAGCAGACAAAGCCTGATTTTAACGCATTGTATGTAGACCTCTATATGTTTACTGAAGATCCGGTTGACCAGTTTATAAGTGACTTTAATCGTGACGACAGGAAGAAAATAGAGTTGTTGTTCAATCTTCCACTCACCGATAGCTTTAACTTCAAACCGGTTTTTCCCGATACGCTTACATATGAGAGCCTGATCCCGGAATTTGGTCTGAACAGGGACTCCCTGACCATCTGGGCCGCAGATACTGTGGTGGCTGCGTTGGATACCATTAAGCTGTCATTCACCTATACGGTACTCGACAGCCTGAATAGTCCGGTTTCCAAAACGGACACATTACTGTTTTCCTACCGTGAGCGGTCAACAAAGACAAAAAGAGACAATCAGAAAGAGAAGAAACAAGAGGCATTGCAGGTCACTACAATCAGAAACAGGGCCAAACACCATATAAAGCATGGCCTGACATTTACCATCAACCAGCCATTAAGTGATATTGAAGCTGATTTTTTTGATCTTTTTATTATTCCCGATTCTGTTGAAATTCCGGTAGCTGCTGATCCTTATGTTGATTCAACGCATCTTCGCCGTGCCAGGATCAGTCACGAATGGAAGGAGGAGGCGAAATATAGGCTTGTACTGTATCCGGGGGCGATGACCAATATTTATGGATTGACCAATGACACCATTGATCTCTCTTTTCAGATCAGGCCTCTGGCTGAATATGGCCGCATCAATTTGGCCCTGAAGAATGTGGATGATACACTTTTTATCCAGCTTTTTAAAAAGGACAAACGTATCAGGAGTCAATCAGCAACCACTTCAGGCACCTATACCTTTGATTTTGTAGACCCCGACACTTACCACATTAAGATTGTGCACGACAGAAACAGTAACGGGAAGTGGGATACAGGTAATTATCTGGAGGGCGTACAACCGGAGAAAGTGGAATATCTACCCCGGGAGTTAAAAATCAGGGCCAACTGGGATCACGACGTTGAATATGTGATCGGTTCAAACAAGAATCCTCCTCTTGCAGCGGAGACAGAGGAGACATCAAAGCCAATTTTCTGAGCGCGATCTAACGAAGCTCTTTCCAGATCAGGGCAGCAGCGCCCAGTACTGCGATGTTTTTGTGTTGCAGCGCAGAGGGAAGGATATCTATTTTTCCTTTAAACACCTCAAGCAGGTTCTCCTCCATGGCTGCTTTTGTGGGCTCAAAGATCCAGTCACCGGCGAGGGCAAGACCCCCGAATAGGAAAATCGCCTGCGGACTGATATGCGCAACAGTGTCTGCTAGGGATTTACCAAGCATTCGTCCGGTTTTCTCAAAAGCCTTTTTTGCAATTATATCCCCGTTGTTGGCAGCAAGGGTAATCTGTTTTGATTCCAGGTCATTGAATGAAATACCACGAAAGACCGATTCGTCGGTTTCAGTAGCAAGCATTTCAAAGACAGTTCTTTTGATTCCTGATGCAGAGACGTATGTCTCCAGGCAGCCTCTTTTTCCACAACCACAGGTCCTGCCTTTCTCCCTGACACATACATGTCCGAGTTCCCCGGCAAAGCCGTCATGACCGTAAACAAGCTTTCCATTGACCACCAAACCACTTCCAAGCCCGGTGCCAAGTGTGATCATCAGAAAATTATCCATCTTCTGCGCATCACCAAAAATCATCTCCCCAATCGCCGCTGCATTGGCATCGTTGGTCAGGGCTACCGGCAGTTTAAAAATAGAACTGAATATATCGGCGAACGGTATTACCCCTTTCCAGATCAGGTTGGGAGCGTATTCAATATTGCCTGTATAATAATTTCCGTTGGGGGCTCCAATACCGATCCCCCTTATTTCCAATTTATTTTTACTTTTGCCAAGCTCTTTATGAATATGCCTGTATATTGCTTCAGCAAAGGATTTTGGATCTTCGTACTTATCCGTTTCGATGGAGTCCTCAAAAAACAGTTTTCCCGACTTGTCGGCAATTCCCAGTTTTGTATATGTGCCGCCAATATCTATTCCGATAACTACCTGTTTGCCCATATTGATAAACGATAAATTTGTATGAAACAAAAGTACTATAATTTGTTCATACCTTCAAGTATAAGGAGATTACAACAGGAATTCATGTGTCGCATATTATTACAGCCAGATTATTATTTTCAGCCCTATTTTTATTTGATCTTTCTTTGCTAAATCAACATTGTTATTGCTTTACTTACAGCTGGAGTTTCATCATTATGGAATTATTTATAAATTAGCTGAATTATTAAAATTAGCCTCCATGAAAAACTTCATTGTACCCATCGATTTTTCAAAGGAATCGATCCATGGCCTGGAACTGGCCGTTTTGTTTTCAAAATTCAGGGAGATCAACATCCAGATGGTATATGTGATCACCGCAGTTTCGGACTATCACCCCAGCACGATCAGTGATGAAAAGAAATTTGCTGAAGAGAGATTCAACAAGCTAATACAGGAATTTGAACCGAAACTGGGAAACAACTCCAAACTAAGGTATATCATCAAACAGGGAAAAGTCTATAAGGAAATTGTGAACCAGGTGAACTCCTATTCGAATGCTGTTGTATCGGCTTCAACCCATGGTGCGTCTGGTTTCGAAGAGTTGTTTGCGGGCAGCAATGCATTAAAAATAATGTCAGCAACCAACAAACCGGTCTTTGCCATCAGGAAAAGTCCTGTTCCACAAAAAATTAAGAAGATAGTTGTACCGATTAAAATTCATCCGGATACCAGGCAAAAGGTGCCGATCGCCTCTGAAATTGCAAAACTATTTGGTGCAGAAGTGCATGTAGTGGGCATTTCAATTAACAACAATAAAAGGGATATTCAAAGGATAGAATCATATTGTGATCAGTCGGTTGGCTTTCTGAAAAGCAGAAAAGTACAAGCGGTAAAACATATGGTTTCCGGCGACAGCCTCCCGGTGCTTACCTTGAATTATGCTGAGGCCGTGGAAGCAGATCTGATTGTAATCATGTCGAGTGCGATTGACAAATGGAACCTCTTCTTTGGAAGTTATGCCCAACAGATGCTGAACAGGTCGAAAAAGCCTTTGCTTTGTATTAAACCCAGGCCAAAGCAGCTGCCTACAGGATTTCGAACATTTGGTTAATTTTTGTCTATGAGGTCTGTAGTCATTGTTGCGGGAGGAACGGGATCCAGGATGCAGAGTGAAACACCAAAGCAGTTCCTGGAACTGGCCGGCAAACCGGTTATTATTTGGACAATTGAAAAGTTCCTGGCTTATGATCCGGATATAAAGATTATTCTTGTATTGCCGGAGAGTCACCTGATCGTATGGCACGGATTGAAGGCCCACTATAAATCGACAGAGAGCGTTATAACGACTACGGGTGGTGCCACAAGGTTTCATTCTGTAATGAAAGGACTGGAAAATATCAGTACAGATGAGATAGTGGGAATTCACGATGCAGTTCGACCGCTGGTTTCATTTGAAACACTCGACAACTGCTTTACGGAAGCTGAGAAGTCGGGCTGTGCAATCCCGGTTATTGACGTTGAAGACTCATTGAGAACAGTCATCGGGATGGGAAATAGTATTCTGGAAAGGAGCCTTGTTAAACGCGTGCAGACCCCACAGGCATTTCAGGCGGACAAGATTCTCACCGCTTATGAACATTGCCTGAATGAAAGGTATACAGATGATGCCTCTGTATACGAATCTTATTATGGACAGATCAATTTGGTTGAGGGAAACATCGAAAATATAAAAATCACATTTCCTTCCGACATGAAAGTGGCCGAGGCACTTTTATCGGAAGGCCATTAGTGTATGATTCCGGACGTGATGGTTCTTTTCTTCGATTAACTTTTTGTTACTACCTTGCAGCCTTGCATAACAGGCTAAGATGTTCAACAGAAAACATATTGTTTTTCTCATATGTACTTTTTCTGTTCTGTTACCGGTTACCGGACAGGTACAGGATTCCATCCCGCATGACAGGTTACTGATCAAGGATATTGTTGTTCTGGGAAACAGGGTTACAAAAGATAATATTCTGCTCAGGGAATTGGTTTTTTCCAGGGGAGACACGATTGAAAAGATGCAGCTTATTCCAGCTTTCAGAAGGAGCCGTGACAACCTGTTGAATCTGTCTCTTTTTAATTTTGTGAACATTGATGCAAAGCATTACCCGGGGAACAGGATCGATGTGATTGTGGATGTACAGGAACGTTGGTACATCTGGCCCAGCCCTATTTTTGAGCATGGAGAGAGGAACCTGAGTACATTTCTAAAGGAGCCCGAGTGGAGCAAGCTTAATTATGGTATGTGGCTCAAATGGAATAATTTCCGGGGCAGGAACGAAATACTGAATGCAAAAATTCGCCTGGGCTACAGGGAACAATACGTTTTACAATATGAAAAGCCTAATCTTGGGGTCGATGAAAACCATAAAATTTTTCTAAGTTACAGCCTCAGCCGTCAGCGAAGGGTCAGCTATACAACAGAAGAGAACCGACCGGTCTATTTCAGGGACGATGAGCAGTATGCGCTTAGCAGGGCTGATGCTTTTATGGCTTATGCCTACAGGCCCCAATTATACTCTTTTCACAGGATCAGGGCACATTTTGTGGATGACTGGATCAGCGATACGGTAGCACAATTGAATCCCGGTTTTTTTGGTGCGGGTCATACCAGGTACCGGTATTTTAAGATTGATTATGTCTTCAGGTATGACATACGTGATTCAAAGGTATATCCCCTGGAGGGGCAGGCATATAAATTAAAGCTCGAGAAATACGGTCTGGGTATTTTGCAAGAATATCCCCATGGCAACCTTGAGGCTGAAGCAGCCATTTTCTTCCATAAAAAATTATCCAACCGGTTCTATTTTGCCAATGTGGCCAAGGCTAAAGTTGCTACAAATAAGGACCTGCCACTGGTTATGCAGCAGGGGGCTTTTGGATACAATGTAAACCTTACCGGGTACGACGACTTTGTCATTGATGGCACCGACTATGTTATTAATAAGTTAATTTTAAAGTACCAGCTGATACGCCCCAATACATTTACCATCCCTTTTATTAATTTTAAGCAGTTTACTAAAATTCACTATGCGGTGTATCTCAATTTACTGGGAGATGTTGGGTATGTTAACAGTAAGAACTTCAATCATCCATCAAATTTTATGGTCAACGAACTTCAATACAGTGCCGGGTTGGGAATTGATATAGTAACCTATTATGATAAGGTATTTGGATTCGAATATGCAGTTAACAGGTACGGAATGACCGGATTCTTTTTTCATGTTACCACACCGTTTTTCGACTGGTAGAATTGAGAAAACATGGCAATACGAAAATCACCAAGGGGACAATCATTTTTTATAGCCAGCATGATCCTGGTTTTATATGTCATGGGTTGTTCGGTATTAATAGTTCTTGGTCACCAGGGAAATCCTTATTGGATGGCAACAGCGGGTCTGTTGGTGTGGGTTGCAAGTTATTTGATCGTTCACAGGGTGTTTCTCAATTATGTGGAGATGCGGCTCAATCCCATTTTCAAGACGATACACAAAGTAACCCTTTCGAAAGGAACCATCAGGAAGAAAATAGATTCTGAAGATTTTTCGGAGAATCTGGACCAGGAGGTGAAGGTGTGGGCAGCGAACCAGACCAATGAGATACGCCAGCTCAAGGAGATGGAAAGATACAGAAAGGATTTCCTGGGAAATGTCTCGCATGAACTTAAAACGCCGATTTTTAATATTCAGGGGTATATCCTGACACTTCTCGATGGCGGCATTGATGATCCCAAGATCAACACCCTCTATTTAAAGCGTGCAGAAAAGAGTGTAAACCGGATGATCACCATTGTGGATGACCTGGTCTCAATATCACGGCTGGAATCGGGTGAATTCAAGTTGCAGACGGAACGTTTCAATATTGTTAAACTGGTGGAGGAGGTATTTGAATCGCATGAGATGCTGACCAAAAACTACAAGATCAAACTTGAATTCGACAGTAATTATAATAAGCCGATTAAGGTAAATGCCGACAAAAAGAGAATTACAGAAGTTCTTAATAATCTGATTGTTAATTCCATTAAATATGGGAGTTCGAGTGGAAAAACCAAGGTGGGCTTCAGTGAAGCGGACGGAATCATACTGGTGGATGTGTCAGACAACGGGATCGGCATAGAGGAGGAGGATCTGCCCAGGATTTTCGAAAGGTTCTACCGGGTGGATAAAAGTCGTTCGAGAGACTCAGGAGGAACAGGTTTGGGACTGGCCATTGTGAAACATATCATCCAGGCGCACAACCAGTCCATCAATGTACGCAGTGCACCCGGAAAAGGAACCTCTTTTGTCTTTTCGCTTGAAAAGGGTTAGGGATCCCGCCAGTCGCCATTTTCTTCAATAAGATCAATTAATTTTTCAACAGCCCGGTTGGCCGGTATATTTTTGAGGACCGCATCTTTGCCTCTGTACAGCGTTACTTTTCCTTTCCCGGACCCGATATACCCGTAGTCGGCATCGGCCATTTCTCCGGGACCGTTAACAATGCAACCCATGACGGCGATTTTTAATCCCTTTAGGTGCATGGTTTTTGATTTTACCTCCTCCAGAACCGACTGTATGTCGAATTTCGTTCTTCCGCAGGAGGGGCAGGCGATATATTCCGTGGCAGTAATCCGGTTTCTCGAAGCCTGTAAAATGTTAAATGAAAGCATGTTGTTAAACTGATCTGGCATATGCGGATTTTCGATCCACACCCCATTGATGAGCCTGTCGACAAGGTGGAGGGCAAATTCACCCGAGGCACGAACCAGGTATCCATCCGGGTCGGTATCGGAATACTGTTTTTTCAGGATAACCGGATTGGATCCTTCTGTGCGGATATAGTAGATCAGCCATTTTTTCACATCGATCATGCTGCTGTTGCCTGCATCCAGAATAATAACAACAGGTTCTTTTAACCCGGCTGTTGCTGTGGGGTCCGCTTCCGGGTCTGTGAGAAGAAACCCGGGAGTTTGGGCTTTATGGCCTCCGGGCGAGAACGGTACAAACTGTTTGTTATTCAGTGTAAGTACCGTGCCGTTGCCTGATTTTGTGGCGGTGATATCCGGTAGCGGATCATAAGCAGCGCCTTCAGCAGAGATTACCACCGGCGGGTTTGCACCTCCGATACCAAGCACCTCTTTGGTGCGTCTGGAGTGGTGATGAAAGGGATCCCACGGAAGATCGGAGAAGGGGTGGTAGGGCAGTTCTGTGGGTTTTCTAAAGATGCAGGCAATATTCTGCGCCACCGGAATCTCATTTTCAGGAGGTTCCGTGAGGCTCACGCGGATGGTGTCGCCGATGCCTTCGGAGAGCAGGGGGGCCATTCCGACCACGGATTTGATGCGTCCCTCCATTCCGTTGCCCGATTCTGTAACGCCGAGGTGGACAGGGTAGCAGAGCCCTTCGCTGATCATCTGTATCCAGAGGAGGCGCACCGCCTGGATCATCAGGACCGTATTGCTTGATTTCAGTGAGACGACCACCTCATGGAACGACGCATCGTGGCAGATCCTCAGGAACTCCAGGGCAGACTCCACCATTCCCTCGGGTGTGTCGCCATATTTCGCCATGATGCTTTTTGAGAGGGAGCCGTGGTTTACACCGATGCGAAGGGCGGTCTGGTGGGTTTTGCATACCTTGATGAGGGCAGTAAGGCGTGACCGGATTCCGGACGGAGGAGCGAAGTTGCCCGGGTTGATCCTTACCTTGTGGCAGATCGCTGCTGCTTTCAGGGCCACATCGGCCCTGAAGTGCACATCGGCAACAACCGGAACGCCGGCATATTCAGTGGGCAAAGCGTTAATAAGTCTGCCGAGCGCCTCTACCTCCCGTGCCCCCTGGGTAGTGAAGCGAACGATTTGCGATCCCGCGTTAACGATGGCTTTGAAC
Organism: uncultured Bacteroidaceae bacterium; assembly: GCA_964407305.1. Taxonomy (GTDB): domain Bacteria; phylum Bacteroidota; class Bacteroidia; order Bacteroidales; genus M55B112. Next base: position 15,125 of record CAYOVC010000027.1, read on the forward strand.
TGCCGGAGGCTGGAGGGGAGATCGAGGGTATCGGTGTTGGCCATCGACTGGATCACAACGGGGTGGTTGTCGCCCATCTTCAGCTTTCCGACCGTTATTTCGCGGGAGCGGGGAACGGGGTATGGAAGCGTTGTGCCCATGGGTTATGCGATTTCCCAGTCGGCACCATCCTTGCGGTCCTTTATCACGATCCCCATCTTTTGCAGGGCATCGCGGATCTGATCGGATGTGCTGTAATCCTTGCGTTCCTTGGCCTCCTGCCTGAGGCGGAGTATGTAGTCGATGAGTTGCTCTGTAACGGCGCTGTTTTGTCCTGCGCTGTCCGCGGGTTTCAGTCCGAGGATCTCATAGGTGTAGGTTGCGTAGATGGTTTTCAGGAGTTCCAGGTTTTCGGTATCGATGCGGATGCGGTTTTCGTGGACGGAGTGGAGCATTTTCACACCATCGAACAGTGCCGAGATGACGAGCGGGGTGTTGAGATCGTCGCACATGGCGGCATCGCACTTCTCCTTCAGCTCGGCGGCATTGACCACGCCGGTGTGCGATGGCTCGATCTTGTCGAGCAGCTTTGAGGCCGCGAGAAGCCGTTGGAGTCCCTTTTCCGAAGCAGCAATGGCATCACTGGAGAAATCGAGCGTGCTGCGGTAGTGTGCC
>CAYOVC010000028.1:0-15519 GCA_964407305.1 uncultured Bacteroidaceae bacterium
ATGTGATTATTGGAGCGTTTGGCGGTGGCGGTGCAGCTTCCGACAGGGAGGTTGGTGCAATTAAGGAGGTATCTGTTACAGATGCGGCGGTGTTGCTGACTTACTCATCGAAGGTGGTGATTGTGCCGGGATATGGTTTGGCCGTGGCACAGGCGCAGCATATCTGCAGTGAGATGGAGAAGCTGCTTGAGTCGAACGGTGTGGAGGTGAAATACGCGATCCACCCGGTGGCCGGCCGGATGCCGGGACATATGAATGTGCTGCTGGCTGAGGCTGATGTACCTTACGATAAGCTGATAGAGATGGATGAGATCAATCCGGACATGCCAAATACCGATGTGGTGGTGGTGATCGGGGCGAATGATGTAGTGAATCCGGCAGCGTTGGATGATGCTTCGAGTCCGATCTATGGCATGCCGATCATCAAGGCCCACGAGTCGAAGAACATCATTGTGATGAAACGCGGTATGGGTAAAGGATATGCGGCGATAGAGAACTACCTGTTTTATGATGATAAGACCCGGATGTTGTTTGGAAATGCCAAGGATTCGTTGCAGAAGTTGGTGACTGAGATAAAGAGTTTGTAGATCGAGAAGCTTTTTAAGCTTTTCGGCGATCTGTTTTTGGGTATTTCCGGACCCTTTTCAGCAGGATAATTGCTGTAAAACCTTATAAAATAGCAAAAAGAGGTGCTTGTCACCTCTTTTTTTTTACCACCAGGTCTTTTTATATATTGATTTCATAGATAAATATCCAACGTTTATGGGGGTTTCCCCTTGCTTTATCAAAACTTCAAATGCGTTATGCAGTTATTAACAACCGGAATTGGTTGTATGGATAAAAAGGGAACGTTAAAATTGATACTTTTGAATATTAGTAGATACTGTAAAAGTCTTCGGGGGAATGAATATATGTTCTGAGGATCCGGCAGGAAGTTTTTACAGGTGCGGATTGTTTGATTTTACGGGGGAACCGGCTGGCGGGAGACGTAACAATTTTAATGGGTATACGTATAAGCAGGTAATAATACATGCAAATATCTAAATATATAGAGGGGATAGGTGCATTAATAGTTTAAAATGATTTTCAGGCACCCAATAGGCAAATACTTTCATCCCTGCTACATCAAAGTTGATGGCAGGCGGTTCTTGCTTTTGGTATTATTGCTATCCGGCTACCTGCTCTTTTCAGCTTCGTTGACTATTTCGGCCCAGTACAATTCACTCGATAACTATACCGGTGACTGGAGTGATGATGGCACATGGGTTTTGGGTACAGCACCAGGTACCGATAACCTGAATGATGATATCCACATCTACGGTTTTGTAAGCCTCTATGGAGATCTCAGGTTTGTGAATGGTGATCTGTATGTACATGACACCCTCGTAATCTACGGAGATCTTACGCTGGAGAACAACAGCGACCTTTCGGTGGGAGCAAATGCCATTCTCATTGTTCGGGGAAATTACACATCAGGCAACCAGGCCCTTGTCTCAAACGAAGGCGTTATTATAGTGACAGGTGAGTGGGAGATGACCGGTGCCGACAACCAGGGATCATTTGACAATGATGGTCAGGTCTACATCTTCGATCCGGATCCGGATCTGAAGACTGGTGCAGGTTATGATGATTTGAACTGTGACGGATGTATCCTTGATTATGATGATCTGATCGCAAGTGAAATAGGTAACTTCTTTCTGAGCGGCTCTTATGAGATTGTAATGAGTGGTTCGACAGCCTTCTGTGCAGGCGACTCGGTGATCCTTTCCACAACAGATACCGGAACAGATTACCAGTGGTATATTGATGATACAGAAATTCCGGGAGCGAATAACGATTCTCTCACGGTATTCTATTCAGGTGATTATCATGTAACTTTCAAGGTGGATGCAGACTCTTTCGCACTGGAGAAGGTAACGGTGACCGTTTACCCGCTGCCTGTTGTTACGATTGAGGATCTTGCTGCCGGGTATTGCGCCGGATATCCGCAGGACACAATCTTTGGGTTGCCGGCAGGAGGGGTGTTTAACCCTTCGCCCGAGTATACTTTGCTTGGAGGCGACAGTGTGATATTTGAGCCTGTTGCAGAAGGAGCTGTTTCGTTTACCTATGTTTATACGGACGTGAATGGATGTACTGATTCAGTTACAGCCACAACAACGGTATATCCATTGCCTATTCTTTCTGTTTCAGGTCTATTGCCCGATTACTGTGCAAATTCGCCTTATGACACGTTGGTGGGCAATCTGGCTCCGGAGGGTCTCTTTTTTGGAGATGAAATCAACGACCTGGGCAACGGTACTGCTGAGTTTACTATTGGCGATCCGGGACCAAAGAATATCATATATACACTTACCGATATCAATGGTTGTGCTGATACCGTATTCTTGCAAACAGAGGTATATCCAATACCAACTGTCTCATTTATCGGTCTGGATTCAATGTACGATGTAAGTGACCCGGCCGCCACACTGACCGGATCTCCGTTTGGAGGTGTTTATACTGGAAATGGAATATCAGGAGATATTTTTGACCCCGCAGTTGCAGGTGTTGGCATTCATGAGATCGTATATAGTTATACAGACGGAAATGGTTGTGTGAACAGTGATACTGCGTATACCGAGGTGCGCGACTATGATTTCAGGGCAGGGGCACGGATGATTCCTTCCATCGATAACTGGTGCTCCCTGGATGCCCGGTATACAACCATCGGAGCCACAGCCGATGAGCCCAAACCAGATTGCTGGAACGATGGTCCGGCCTATAACCGATGGTTCATGTTTCAGGCAACTACCAGTGAGGTCAATGTAGAATTGAAGACAGGTGGTGACGAAGGCTCCATGCGCAGGCCCAGGCTGGCGCTGTGGGACACCCTTGGTAACCCGGTGGCCTGCCAGGAGTATTGGTCAGATTATGAAGATATTACAATGGGTGCTGTGGGCCTGGTTCCGGGAGCGTGGTATTTTATTTCGGTGGATAATGATGACAGGACCTATTTTCGAGGAACTTTTACACTTTGTGTGGACGATGAGGTCGATTACGACTTCAGGGAAGGAGCGGTAGAATTGCCCCATTTTCCTGCCTGGTGTTCTGCCGAGGCAGTTTACACCACTTTTTCGGCATCGGCCGACGGCGATGCAGGAAGTTGCTGGGCGAGTGGTCCGACCTATAACAGGTGGTTTATGTTTCGCGCAACGGATGGAGAAGTGTCGATCGATGTGAAGACAGGTGGAACGGAAGGAACGATCCGGAGGATCCAGGTGGCTCTCTGGGACTCCACCGGCAATGAACTGGCATGCGAGCGCTATTCATCCGATTACGACGATGTGCGTATACAGTATGTCGGGCTGACTCCAGGCGAGTGGTATTACGTTTCGGTGGATAATTATGACAGGACCTATTTTCGGGGAACTTTTACAATTTGCCTGGATACAGAGGTGGATTATGATTTTCGCGAAGGGGCGGTTGAGATTACCGATCCGCACGATTGGTGCTCCACCGATGCAGCGTTTACTACGATGGATGCCACACCGGATAGATTAAAGGGAAGTACATGGAATACCGGTCCGAACTTCAACCGCTGGTTTAAGTTTCGGGCAACAACCAACGAGGTGAAGGCAGATCTGAAAACAGGAGGTGATCTTGGGACATTGCGGTACGGTTACATCGCACTGTGGGACTCCGCCGGGAATGAGATGTCAAGTGCCAGGTACTACAGCGATTATGGAGATATCTTCACCAGTTCGGTTTCATTGATCCCCGGTGATCTATATTATATTTCGGTGGACAACCATCAGAATACCAGTTACCGCGGGACATTCACCCTGTGCGTGGCCGATTCGATCGGTTATGATTTCAAAGAGGGAGCGATTGAGTTACTTTCCATAGATAACTGGTGTTCAGAAGATGCTGAATATACAACCATTGGTGCCACCCCCGACCGTTTGGCAGGAAGTGCCTGGAACACGGGTCCGAACTTTAACCGTTGGTTTAAGTTTACGGCAACCACAAATCAGCTGACGGCAAGCGTGCTGACCGGAGGGGATCTTGGCTCCCTGCGTCATGGTTATATTGCCCTTTGGGATGAACTTGATAATGAGATTGCCAGTGCAAGGTATTATTCAGCGTATGACCAGGTATTGCTGAGTACGGTTGACCTTACACCGGGTGAGACCTATTATATCTCGGTTGACAATCATGAAAACACCTATTACAGGGGTACATTTACATTATGCGTTGACGATTCGGTGGATTACGATTACCGTGAGGCAGCAGAGGTGCTGACCGACCTGGACTACTGGTGTTCGCCGCTCCAGGCATATACCACTATTGGGGCTACCCCGGATGGGGATAAAGGTGCAGAGTGGAACAGCGGTCCGAATTTTAACCGCTGGTTCAGGTTCCAGGCAACAAAAGAATTTGTAAAGGTGGATCTGCTGACCGGAGGGGATGAGGGCTCTTTAAGATACGGGTTCCTGGCACTATGGGATTCGGTGGGCAACGAAATATCGAGCGCCCGGTATACAAGTGATTACAGTGATGTAACTGTCAGCGCAGCATCTCTCGTGCCGGGCGAATGGTACTATGTTTCTGTAGACAATCACAGCAATACATGGTACCGCGGATCATTTTCCCTGTGCATTACCGATACAATCGATTATGATTTCAAGGAGGCAGCCCTTGAGGTGCCTCATGCAACCGACTGGTGTTCTCCTGATGCTGCCTATACTACGATAGGAGCAACAGCCGACCGTCTGGCTGGCTCTGCCTGGAACACGGGTCCGAACTATAACCGGTGGTTTAAATTCCAGGCTACTACAAACAAGATGAAGGCGGAACTGAAGACTGGTGGAGATGAAGGAAGCCTGCGACATGGCTATATTGCGATCTTCAATGAGGATGACATTGAACTTACCAGTGCCAGGTATACCTATGATTACAGTGATGTAAGCATCGCATCCGATTCTCTGACGATCGGGAATTGGTACTATATCGCAGTGGACAACCACAGCAATCAGTATTACCGCGGTACTTTTACATTGTGCGTCACTGACACAGTGGATTATGACTTTAAATCGGCAGCCATCGAGGTAGATATACTTGATGGATGGTGCTCGGATCTAAAGGCTTTTACAACCATCGATGCCACACCTGATGAATTGCCCGGTTCAACATGGAACACCGGACCGAATTTTAACCGGTGGTTTAAATTCACGGCTCCCGGAACGATGGCCAACGTCGTGGTAAAGACCGGCGGGGATGAAGGAACGCTCCGTTATCCTTATATTGCCATTTGGACAGAGGATGGCGTTGAGGTTGCCAGCAGCAGGTATATTGATGATTATTCCGACATCAATGCAGCATCAGATACATTAACGCCGGGTAATACCTATTATGTTTCGGTCGACAACCACAGCAATCAGTATTACCGCGGTACATTCTCCCTTTGTATTTACGATACAATCGATTATGATTTTAAATCCGGAGCCTATGAGATAACAAATTACGACAACTGGTGCTCAGGGCTTCAGGAATTTACCACATTGGGTGCATCTGCAGATGAATCGCGTGCCTCCTGTTGGAATTCAGGTCCGAATTTTAACCGCTGGTTTAAGTTCCAGGCTGTTTCAACCGACTTTACTGCCGTGTTGCGCACCGGGGGTTCATACGGAACGTTGCGCTCCCCGCTGCTCGCATTGTATGATTCGGTGGGGAATGAGAAGGCGTGTAGCAGGTACGTAAATGATTACCAGGATATCGAAATAACAACAGACACCTTTGATCTTGTAATCGGGGAATGGTATTACATTGTGGTGGATAATTATGAGCACACCTACCGCCGCGGTACCTTCACGTTATGTACAGACGATAAGCTCAGCTACGACTTTAAGGATGGTGCGGAGACCATTACCGATCTGGATAACTGGTGCTCGGACCTGGCACAGTTCTCCACTGTAACTGCTACCCCGGATGAATCCCGCCCCTCCTGCTGGCCCAATGGTCCGAATTACAACCGCTGGTTCAGGTTCCAGGCCACTACTGCAAGTGTTTCGGCACAGATCAGGACCTTCGGTGCTGAGGGCGATGTCGACCGCCTGATGGTGGCATTGTGGGATGAGATGCTGAATGAGGTTGACTGCAATATCTACCAGGTGAATGAATCGGATGTGGAGGTCTCTTCGACTTCACTTACCGCGGGTGACTGGTATTATATCTCGGTTGATAATTCATCCGGTGGCGGGTATCGGGGAACATTTACGGTTTGCCTGAAAGAGCAACTGGAGAACGATTTTAAAGCAGGGGCCATTGAATTGTCCGACTTTAACCAATGGTGCTCCGCAGATGCACGCTATACCAACTCCATTGCTACGGCCGATGAGAGCCAGGGCAGCTGCTGGACAGGTGCAGAAAACAAGAATGTATGGTTCAAATTTACTCCCAATTCTGCGAATGTTGCGATTGAATTGAAGACAGGCGGTCTGTTTGGCAGCATGACGATTCCCCAGATGGCACTCTGGGATGCTGCCGGAAATGAACTGGTGTGTGTTACATATAGTGGTTCCGACACATTAACAATGAATGCAAGCTCACTGAATCCCGGTGAGGAATATTTTATTTCGGTTGATGATGATGGCACCTCCGGAACCTTTACATTGTGTATGGACGATGATGTGGTCTATGATTATCCGGTTGGAGCGTATGAGCTGACAGACATCTCAGACTGGTGCTCGCCGGATGCGGGATTTGCGAACTCAACTGTCCCGGAAGATACCAGGAGCGGAAGTTGCTGGACCGGCACACCGTTTAATAATGCCTGGTTTAAGTTTCAGGCTACCGGATCGGAAATTAAGATATCGGTTACCACCGGAGGCGCCTTTGGATCGATGCAGAGACAGCAGGTTGGTTTGTGGAACATTGCCGGTGAGGAGGTGGGATGTACTGTTTGGACGGGAAATACAGGTACCATTGTGCTCCAATCGGATAGTCTCACAGCAGGTAACTGGTATTGGATCGGTGTGGATGATGACCGCAACAGCGGATCATTCACCATCTGTATCGATGATGAAACCGATTTTGATTACAGGCGCACAGCCTATGAAATTGCAGACCTCACTCAATGGTGTTCCGATGATGCAGCGTTCAGTAATCGTCACGCCACGGACGACGGCTCTGCCGGAACATGCTGGAGCAGTGATGAGAACAAGAATGTCTGGTTCAGGTTTACAGCCGATACACCATTTGCAAAAATATCAATAAAAACCGGTTCAGTATATGGCGATATGCAGCGTCAGCAGGTAGCTCTTTTCAATGAGGCAGATGAAGAGGTGGGCTGTGCAAGTTGGACCGGCAACCGGGGAACGGTGATCCTTCAGACAGATACGCTTACCGTGGGGCATACATACTGGATCAGCGTGGATGATGACCGGGTAAGCAGCAGTTTCACCATCTGTACGGATGACAGTCCGGATTACGATTTTAAAGCAGGTGCATATGAACTAACAGATATCAGCAATTGGTGTTCGGCCAACGAACAGTTCTCCAATTTCTGGGCCACAGCGGATGAATCGATGGGTAGCTGCTGGAGTGGGACTGAGAACAAGAATGTCTGGTTCAGGTTCACGGCCAGCAACCGGTTTATCAATATCAAATTGCGTACGGGAAATGTTTACGGTGATTTAAGAAGCCCACAGATGGCCTTGTGGCGGGAGGATGGCACAGAAGTGGCATGTATCGGACCGGTTATTGACCGGGGAACGCTTGAATTGACGGCAGATACCCTGACTGCCGGTCATGTATACTATCTGTCGGTTGATGATAATCGCACAAGCAATGATTTTACCCTCTGTATTGATGACCAGCCTTCCTATGATTACAAGGAGGGAGCTATTGAGCTGGCGCATGACGCCGGCTGCTCAGCAGAGGAGGCCTATACCAACTATTATGCCACGGCCGACCAGTCGATGGGAAGTTGCTGGTCGGGTACCGAGAACAAGAATGTATGGTTTAAGTTCCAGGCAACTACCCATTATCTGACGCTTAGGGTGAAAACCGGAACGGTATACGGAAGTATGCGTCGCGCACAGATGGCCGTTTGGCGGGAAGATGGCACCGAGGTGAAGTGTGTTGGCCGTATCATCGACCAGGGAACAACTGTGTTGAGTATTGATACGTTGACTATTGATGATTGGTATTATATTTCCGTTGATGATGATCAGAGGAGCGGTAGCTTTACCATATGTGTGGAGAATTTTCTGAACTACGATTTTTGGGATGGGGCCACTGAATTGTTACACGATGCCGGTTGCTCGGCAGATGCCGCCTACACCAACTACTATGCCACGGATGATGAGAGCATGGCCTCCTGCTGGTCGGGTACCGAAAATAAGAATGTCTGGTTCACCTTCCAGGCAACTTCTCCCTATGTAACTGTAACATTGCGGAACGGAAACATTTACGGTAATCAGCGCCACGGTCAGATGGCTCTTTGGAACAGCAATAAAGAGGAGATACAATGTGTGGGACCTGTAATTAACCAGGGAACCACTGTCATGAGCCTCGATACGCTTACGGTTGGTGACTGGTACTGGATATCTGTTGACGATAATAACCGGGCTGGTTCATTTACGCTTTGTATCGAGGATGAGGCAAGCTTTGACTACAAAGTCGGAGCGATAGAGGTTCCCCATGCGGAATGGTGCTCGGCGGATGCTGACTACACCAATAGTTCTGCCACGGATGATCAGTCAATGGGGAGCTGCTGGAGCGGCACAGAAAATATGAATGTATGGTTTAAATTCCTGGCCACAGGTCCTGAAGTCACCGTAAGTCTTAAAACCGGAAATATCTACGGTTCATTGAGACGGGGCCAGATGGCGCTCTGGAATGAAAGTGGCGATGAGGTGAAGTGTGTCGGACGCCTTGTCGACCGCGGTACAACAACGATGAGCATTGATTCACTCACCGCGGGTAACTGGTATTATATCTCAGTAGATGATGATTATGTAAGTGGCTCCTTCTCATTGTGTATGAGCGACAGGGCCGACTATGACTATAAGGTTGGAGCCGTAGAGGTTGAGCATACATATGGTTGCTATCCCGAGACGGCATTTTCGAATTTCCAGGCTACCGCTGATGGCAGTCAGGGCAACTGCTGGACCGGCACAGAGAACAAGAATGTCTGGTTCCGCTTCCGGGCCGAGAACGAGGAGTTAAGGGTAAGGATCAGTACCGGAACGGTTTACGGTTCAATGCAGCGTCAGCAGGTGGCCTTGTGGGATGCGTCAGATAACGAGATTGCATGTGCCGCATGGGTGACCAATACCGGATCTGTCATCATGCAGACGGACGCACTGACGGTGGGTGAATGGTACTATATCTCTGTGGATGATGACAGAAATAGAGGCTCCTTTACATTATGCGTCTCAGACTCTGTAGATTTTGATTACCATGCAGGGGCCATGGAACTTACCGATGTGAACAATTATTGCTCCGCAGATGCAGAGTTTTCCAATCTATTTGCAACAGATGACAGGCAGCAGGGAACTTGCTGGTCCGGAACAGAGAACAAGAATGTCTGGTTCAGGTTGAATGCCATTACCAGCAACTTGCTCGTGGAGGTAAAAACCGGAACAATTTATGGTACGATGCGCCGCCAGCAGTTTTCAGTCTGGAATGAAAGTGGCGTGGAAGTGGGGTGTGCAAATTGGATTACCAATACCGGAACGGTGGCGCTTAGCCTGGATACCCTTACAGCAGGGAATACATATTATATCTCAGTGGATGACGATCTTACCTCCGGCACATTCACCCTGTGCGTGCAGGGTAATCCGCTTGCTGCGGAAATTTCCGGTACGGATGTGACCTGCCACGGAGAGAATGACGGTACCGTAACGGTTGTGGCCCAGGGTGGCACCCAGACCAGCTATAGCTATGACTGGACCTTCGATGGCGTTCCCATGATAGAGACCGGGTCATCCTTAACCGGACTTGAACCGGGAGTGTATGCAGTCACAGTGACCGATAATGGTGATCCTGCATCCACAATTACCAGGTCGTATACTGTCAGTGAGGATCCGCCGCTGCTGCTCTCTATGCTGAAGACGGATGAATCGTGTTCAGGAGTAAGTGACGCCACTGTAACGGCGAATGCATCGGGAGGAACATCGACGGCCTATTTTTATACCTGGTACAGAAACGGTGTGCCAACTGGTGATGTGACCCCGGACATTACCGGAAAGAATGCAGGCTGGTATAAGGTGGTCGTTACGGATGCCGGAGCCACCGCCTGTACAATAACAGACAGTATTGAGGTGCAGGTTACAGGTACCGCTTCAGCCGCACCGACCGGGATCGATGTTTCGAACAATAATACCTGTCAGGGAACCGCTAAAGTACTTACTGTAACAGGCGGAAGCCTCGGAACGGGTGCCGCATGGAAATGGTACCTGGATGCAGCTTATACCATCCCTGCCGGTCCGGATGGGATTACACTGACAGTTGACCCGGCGATAACCACTACCTACTATGTGCGTGCCGAAGGCGATTGCAATACAACTTCAGGTGTAAGCGCAGTGGTAACGGTAGAAGTGTTAACCGTGCCGGCAATCACTGGCGATACGGAGGTGTGTACGCCTGTTGAGGCGACCTATTCTGTGGTGCCGGAGGCAGGGATGAATTACCAGTGGAGTGCAAGTGAAGGCACTATCATCGGTTCGGATACTGGTACGGAGGTGACTATTTCATGGACAGGTACGGTTGCCGGGACAGTTGAGGTAACTGCCACATCCGGTTCGGGATGTTCGGTAAGCAACAGTGAAAATATTACAAAACATGCCACACCGGTGGTGGGAGATATAGATTCAAGTAGCACATTAACAAGAAGATAAATAAAAATTAAATAAACAGTTAAAAACCAAAAAGTGATGAAAACAATTAAAAATTCAATTTCGATGAGAGCAATTTTGACTGCAGTATTTGCAGTAACGTTTGCAGCGTTTGTAAACGGTCAGTTTCAGAACCCTGGGTTATCAAACACCCAGACTCCGACGCAGGATGTACGAACAACAGCTTCGGTTGATTACAGTTTGGTTACAACGCACACTGGCGGAGACGAGTACAGATGGGAAGTTACCGGAGGTATGATCACTGCCATAGATGGATCTGCGATTACCCCGGCGGCAACGCTGGATTTTACAGCAGAGGCTCATACGATTACTGTTGATTGGACCGGTGCTCCGGCAGCAGTTGCGGCTGATGGAACGGGTCTTGTTGAAGTGCAGCGCATTGCTTCAACTGGTTGTGCCAGTCGGGTTCAGTCGTTACCAGTGAATATCTGGAGCTTACCAACAGCCTCGATTGATGATGCAGATGCATCAATCTGTTCTGGCGGAACAACGGCAGGAAGCATCACAGTGAGTCTGACAGGAGCACCATCCAGTCCGGCAGATGGAACAGGACTTCAGGTGACATATAATATTGTTGGAACAGATTTAACAGATTTATCGGGAGACCCTGTAGATGTAACTGGAGGTTCAGAATCAACAGATGGATCCAGTCTTACAATTCCATTGCCAGCAAGCTTGATCAATACAACAGAAGACACGAAAACATTAACAGTTACTTTGATATCAATGATTGATGATTTTGATGATCAGCCCGGGGCAATTTCTGATGCAACCTATGTTCTTACAGTGAATCCAGCGCCTGTTACAGGAGACATTGCAACAGTTAGTTTGTCGCGCAGATAAGTATAGCATATTCATGTCAGCGTGAATCCGATATGGATAAAAACAGTATTGGCACCATTGATTGTGCAAAAAGGATGAATAACGTTCTGCCTATTACTGATGAGTAAAATGATATCAGGATCTACTTTGGTAAATGATTAAAGTAGTAAGGTTGCGCACCGTATGTAGGTAAAATAGATTTAAAATAATAGGTCAGCTAATGGTTATTGGTTATCCTGAAGCTGAATTGAAAAATTGAATTTTTAATTGCATGTAGTTTATAATATAAAATAGAACAGAGTTAAAGAGGAATAGCATTAACTGAGCGTTAAAAAAGAATGAACCTGAAAAAACACATCATAAGTGTCGGCCTGATTCTGGCTGCATGGCTTACGCCGGTCCTGTCGCAGGACTATTTGGCGGTAGTCTGTGCAGGTGATACAGGTATGACTTATTTTGTGGATGGATGGGAGACTTCAACATTCAACTGGACCGTTGAGGGTGGCGTTATAACGGAGCACTATGGCGATTCGGTGATCGTCGACTGGCCCGATGAGCCCGGCGAGTATATGGTTACGGTGCAGGAGGTATCGGAACATGGCTGTTACGGGGAGCTGAAAACAGCCACCGTTCTTGTGTCCGCTCCAGGTATAGAGCTTGGAGATGACACCTATATCTGCGAGGGAGAAGTCTTTACCCTGGCTCCGGAAGGAGATTTCCATTCCTATCAATGGCAGGATGGAAGCACTGGTCCGGTATTCAGCACATCGCAGGAGGGGTTGATCTCTTTGACGGTTACCGACCAGTATGGTTGCGTATTGACGGATGACCTGTACCTGGAGGTGAAGCGGCTTCCCTATGTTGATCTGGGCGAAGACTTCTCCCTGTGTGGTGAAGAGTCTGCGCTACTGGATGCAGGTGGTGATGGCATCAACTACCTCTGGTCCACCGGGGAGATCAGTCAGCAGATTACCGTCTACCAGGGAGCGCAGGAGATATGGACAGAGGTTGAGGATCAGTATGGGTGCGTAAACTCCGATACACTGATCATTGAGAAGTGCGATCCGTCGGAATATTTTAAGGGTATTCCAAATGCGATCACGCCTTCGAACCAGGACGGTGTTAACGACTATTGGAGAATAGAGAAGCTGGAGGCTTATCCGGATGCGGTTGTCGATATTTTCGACAGGTGGGGAAGGCTGGTCTGGCGGTCGGAGCCCGGATACCCGACACCATGGGACGGAAGGAACCTGAATGGCAGGGATGTACCAATGGATTCCTACCATTATGTTATTCTTCTTAACTTTGGCGATGATGAAAGGGTGCAGGGAACGGTAACAGTAATTAGATAAAATAGATAAGAGGAAAGTAGGTAATGTTAATACGAAGGATGGTCATTGGCCTGCTGTTGGGTTTGGGATTTTTATTGCAGATCCATGCACAGCAGGTTCCTTTATATAGCCAGTATATGCTGAATGGCTTTCTGCTGAATCCTGCCGTTGCAGGGTCGGAAGGCTATACTGCTGTGAATCTGACGGCCAGGGAGCAATGGATCGGTCTTCAAAACGCACCCAGCACATATGCCCTCAGTTACCAGTCGAGGGTTTTACGAAACAGTTATATATCAAAGTCGGCCCCGGTAAGAAAACGACAGCGTTACAGTTCGAGAAGCGGTAAGGTTGGGTTTGGCGGACATATCTATACAGACAGGAACGGTGCCGTTGAGAAGACCGGACTGAAGGCATCATATGCGTATCATATCTTCTTTGGGAATTCACAGCTGTCTATGGGGGCTTCACTCACCGCTTTTCAGCTTCGTTTGAATGATGACCGGATTGTTCTGGATGATGAGAACGATGTGATCTGGATCAATGCAAGAGGAACTGCATTTATTCCTGATGCCGATATCGGGATTTATTATGACACACCCGACTTTTATGTTGGTTTTTCGGTCGATCAGTTGCTTGAGTCTGTGATCAAGCTGGGGGATACCGGGTATGACCAGTACAGGCAGGAGCGCAACTATTATATCATGGCTGGGTATGATTACCCGATCAGTAACGATTGGGTTCTGACCCCCTCGATATTATTGAAGTTGGCAGACAATGGTGCTTTTCAGGGTGACTTCAGTACAAAGTTATACTATGACCAGACCTACTGGGGTGGATTGACCTACCGGACCGGACAGGCCCTGATTGTGATGGCAGGGGTACGGATCGACCGGTTGGTCTTCGGTTATGCCTTTGATATCTCCCTGGGCAGTATTATGCGGAACAGTTATGGCACACACGAATTTGTCTTTGCCGCCCAGTTTGGCGACAATGCCAGGAGGTACCGCTGGCTGAACCGGTATTAATGTTTTATTGGGATTTTCTTCGGACGATTTACCGATAAATCACTACAGCTTACCGATTTTACTTTTCTCATACAATAAAGGTGGACTATATTTGAGCAAACTTTAATGTAATCTGAAATGAACAGCAGTAATAAACGTTTTACAAAGAATACCACCGCACACCTTATACTTGGAATCGTCCTGGTATTATTGGGTCTTGCCGTGCTGGCAGAAATTGTTGATGCGGTGCCGTGGCGGATGCGCAACATCGTTTTCAGCTGGCAGATGATCCTGATTGTTTTGGGTGTGATCTTTATCTCAAGCCGGGAGAGCAAATCAACCGGTTACATCCTGCTTGCAATAGGAGCCTTTTTTATCATGCCGAAATTTATTGATGTTCCGCATTTCTGGCGCAGCCTGTTCTGGCCCTCCTTCCTGATACTGGCAGGATTGCTGATCATTTTCGGAAGGAGCAGGAGGCCTTCTCATCACCAAAAGATTGCTGGTTCGGATGAGGATATCCTTGATGATGTAGCTATTTTCGGAGGTTCCGACCAAATTCTCCATTCGCAAAATTTCCAGGGAGGAAAGATCACTAACATTTTTGGCGGGGCAAAATACGATATGCGTAAGGTGGTTCTTGCTGAAGGGAAAAACTATCTTGAGATAACAATGATTTTCGGGGGATCGAAATTTATCCTGCCGGAGGGCTGGGATATTAAGCTGGAGGTCACCTCAGTGTTCGGGGGCTTCTCCGATAAGAGAGAGCGCTCAATCATTGTCCCCGATTCCAGCAGGCAACTGATCATCCGGGGGGTTGCACTTTTCGGTGGAGGAGAGTTAACGAATATTTAGCACGATGAGCCATCCGTTTACCAGTCAGCGAAAAGCACTGGTCATCTATATGCTTGTCTGGCTCATTATTGGTCTGGGTAATGTCATATTTTTGCATTTCGGTAGGGGTTTCTCGCCGGTAATCTCGGTTACAGAGTCGCTTCTTGGTGTATTTTTGTTTGGTTTATTTGGTTTGATTGCATGGTACCCAACAACTTACATTCCCGTAAAAAAGGAATCTCCCATCTACTCCGTTTCTGCCCACGTTGTTGCGGGTGTGGTGGTGATCGCTGTGTGGCTGATGATTACCGTTGGGATACTGGGCGCGTTGTTCGGAACCGATACCGAATATGCGGCGTACATCTCCTCTTCGGTATTCTGGCGAGGCTTTTTGGGTGCGATGGTATACCTTGTCCTTGTATTGATTTACTACCTGGTTTCCTATGCACGCTCCCTGAAAGAGCGTGCCAAGGCAGAGGAGAAGTTAAAGACATTGGTAAAGGAGTCGGAGCTCAACATATTGAAGTCACAGATCAATCCGCATTTCCTGTTTAACTCATTGAACTCCATCTCTTCGCTGATCATGAGTAATCCTGAGGAAGCCCGGGAGATGATCATACGCCT
>CAYOVC010000029.1:0-15398 GCA_964407305.1 uncultured Bacteroidaceae bacterium
GCCGAGACGGCGCGACTGATACAGGCATTAAAGCTTGAAGGCGTTGTGGCGATCCCCCTGAAGGGTTCGGTGCTGGCGCATACGCTGTATGGTGATGTGGGGTTGCGCCACTGCAACGATATCGATCTGCTGATCGACCGGGCCGATATGAAGCGCACCACCCGGGTGCTGACGGACCTCGGGTACATTCAGTCCTACCCGCAGAGCCTCACCCTCCGCCAGGAGCGGATCTACACACGGTACAAGAAGGATGTCGGTTTTCACCACCGGGAGCAGCGGCTGTTTATCGAGTTGCATTATGGCATTTACGTCCATGAGCTGCTTCGGCAGGCCGACGAACCGGCGATCCGCGATGCAACGGAGCGGGTGGAGCTCCACAACGAAGAGATCGTGGTGTTCGACCGCACCACCACCTTTATCTACCTGGTGTACCACGGCTGCCTGCACCAGTTTTTCCGGCTGTTCTGGCTGCGCGACGTGGCAGAGGCGCTGCAGCGGTGGGAGCTCGACCATACTGCGGTCCTCGATAAAATGCGATCCCTCGGTCTCGAACGGATGGCGGGGATCGCCCTTTTGCTGGCTGAACGCTGGTTTGCGGCGCAGGTACCCGAACCCTACCGGGAGGTGATCTCAAAAGATAAGGCTGTGCAAAGGCTTGCAGCGAGTTGTAACGAAAGGATCCTGGGACCGGAACAGGAGAATTTCAGGATGAAATTCCGCCGTCACCGCTACCTTCTCGGACTCAAACCCGGCGCACGGTATAAATGGATGGTGCTTTGGAGTATCCTGCAGCGCCGGAGAATCCGAAAGTTTATGGGAGGACATTGAGTTTTACCTGCTCCTGCGGCTTTCGGAGATGGTTACGTGGCTCATGATGCCGATCGCTTCGCCGGCCTTGTTGTCCTTGAAGGTGATCACGATGTTGTACGGACCGGTCTTGCGGCAGAGAAACTGCACCGGGTTGTAGTCCTCCCCCTTCGCGGCATCGAAGGAAGAGACCAGCATGCGGTTGCTGTCGAAGATGCGGATCACCGCCTCGCCCTGCTTGTTGCAGAGGTTGAACCGGTAGATGTTGTTGCCACGCAGTATCACGGCCTGCTGGTACATCGGGGGCCTTTCGCCTGCACCTCCTCCGGCCGGGAGCTTCACCTGGAAATCGCGCAGGTAAACGGCCGCCGGACCGGCTTGTGAGGCGCAGTCCATCACCTCGTCTGACGTGTCCTGCGGAATGGTAGCTGCCATGGAAAAGAGCAGCACCGCTATAATGATGTTGTAAAGTGCTCTCATGGTGTCAGATGTTAAGGTGTTTGTTCCGGATCTCCTTTGTCGCACGGATGATATCCGAGAGGGTTTTGTCCGTCATTTCAATGGTACTGGTCTCGTCCTGTATCACCATCAGCATGCCGTCGATCTCAACCGTCTGCGGCTCACCGATCTCATAGGTGATCTTCACTTCGTCGAAGTGTCTCTTGAGCCTTCTGTAATTTTCAAGCAGCTCCCCGAAATGATCATCTTTGCTGTAGCTGTTCATGATGATCAGCAAGTTACTGAGGATCATCTTCTGCTCCGCGATCACATTCCGCAGCTCCTCCACCTTCGACTTGTCATACACCTGCGTTGCCAGGTAGAGTCCTTCGATCCACACCCCGGCCACCATCAGCGTGCTGAGGTTGCTCCTGTCGGTCACCCGCAGGTGCTCATCCATCCGGTTGAAACTGTTCATCGACACGAACAGCAGCGAATCAAGCTTACCTGATCCGGTGGCCAGCCGCTTCATCTTGATGAAATCGAAAAACTGTCCGACATCCAGCGCCTCGGTGAGCTTGTTGATCGTGCTCAGGTAGTTAATCGCCGTCCCGGTTTTGTTGTACATGTTCAGGTAACCAAGGTCGGAACTCAGCGCACCCAGGTGGTAGGCCATCTCATAGCTCGTTGCATATTCCGACATCTTATCCGGATCCGCAAGGTAGCTGCTGGAAAAGGGTACCTGCAGGTCGTTCAGCAGCGCGGCCACCTCGATCGGAGATGCGATGTTCTCAATCATCTCATCCATCGCCTCCTGCGAAATAACCAGCTCGTCAGGAAAAATGTCGTCTGCAGCAACGGAAAGGTCCTCCTTTTTACGGTTCCCGCACGCACTGAGGAGCAGTAACACCAGGAGAAAGGATGTAATTCGTATTGTCATCGGTTGCATATGTTTAGTTCAAATGTAGCGATTTTTATGAAACATCCATAGCTTTTTTGGCCGTGGCGCCCTTAATAGTTGCCGCAGCAGGTCGAAGTAGAGGACAACATACAGCATCAGGCTGCCCAGCCAGATCACGACGATGTTGAACCAGTAGGTGTCGAAGTAGTGTCCAAAGAGAATCTTCACCGGGGCATAAAAATGCGAACGGGTCGTCTCGGGCAAAAGGTAGATCGGATCGCTCTGCTGGTACAGCCTCCCATCCGACTCCACGATCTTGTTCTTCTCGTAGATCTTCTTCACCCGGTCGGCCACACTCTCATTGTGGTACATGTCGAGCATCCGGTAGTACATCTGCCTGCGCTCCTTCATGATCTGGTTCAGCCGCCCCTGCCTGATCCTGTTGTTCACCATATACTGCCTCAGGTAGAAGTTGTTCAGCTCCGTCAGGAACAGGTTGACCCTCGAGGAAAATTCATCACTGTACCTTTCCGGTTCAAACATCTCCCGGGTGAACGCAAAGCGCTCCAGGCTGTCCTGCTCCCGCAGGATCTCGTTGCGCAGCAGCATCAGCGCCCCTGTCTGCTGCTCCACCCTGCCTGTTTCATTGTACTCCTCATTGACGCTTGCGAGCCGGTTCTCCAGCTCCGGGATGTACCAGGCCGATTTAAAATTTGTGCGGCTGATCTCCCTGTCGATCTCAAAGAAGTTCTCCTGAAACCTGTTGTCCCTGAACTGCTTCACCATCAGTGCCTCATAGGCCCACTTCGTCGGCATCAATTCCGCTATCACAGGCACTTTGTTTACGCTGGTGATGTTGCGGTTCAGCTTTTCGAAACTGAACATGGCGCCGCTCAGTACCATCATCGGGATCATCACCAGGGGGATCAGAATATAGATCGTCACAGCCGAGTTAAAAGCCGAGGAGATGATCAGTCCGATCAGGTTCGCACACACCGCCACGGAAAAGAGTGCGAGCCAGTAGTGAAAATACATCGCCCTGATCCCGAGCACACTGTTGGCGATCAGCACGAAGATCACTGTTTGCACGGCCGACATCAGCATGATGTTCATGATCTTCGCCACCAGGTAGGAGGAGCGGCTGAGGTTCAGGAACTTCTCCCGTTTCAGGATCAGGCGGTCGCGGAAGATCTCCTCCGCGCTCATGATCAGTCCGAGGAACAGCGCCACGATGATCGCCATGAAGATATAGACAGGGATGTTCTCGTTCTCCCTGAAGATGTAGGTCCGGCTGGTCGGGTCGGCGATATACCTGATGATATAGGAGAGGATGATCGCCAGCAGGGGTGCGACACCCAGCACGAGGGTGATGTACTGCCTGTTGCTGATCTTCGACCGGAAATCCCTTTTCAGGTAGTTGAAAAACTGTCCGGCCCAACCGGGTATCTGCAGCTTCACCGGCAGCTGGCCACCGGTTGCAGCAGGCTTCTCCAGCGGCCGCCCCGCCTCGAAATAGGAGCGCCACCTTGACGGGCTGATCTTGCGCTGACCGGTATAATTGCCAAACTCATCCACCTTTCGCGCCTCGATGATGTTGAAGATCAGCTCCGGGTTCACGTTTCCGCAGACCGGGCACTCCCCGATGCCGTAGTTCACCTGGTTATCGATCTTCTTGAAATGGATCACCGCCTCCACCGGGTTGCCGTAGTAGACCATCTGTCCGCCCTCATCCAAAACGATCACCCTGTCGAACATCTTGTAGAGCTCGGAGGAGGGCTGGTGGATCACGATGAAGATCAGCTTCCCCCTGATGGTGAGCTCCCGGAGCAGGTCCATCACGTTCTCGGAATCGCGCGAGGAGAGTCCCGAGGTGGGCTCGTCGAGAAACAGGATCGAAGGTTCGCGGATCAGCTCAAGGGCGATGTTCAAACGTTTTCTCTGTCCGCCCGAGATGGTCTTGTTCATCGCCGATCCCACCTGCAGCTCTTTTTTATCGAGCAGACCCAGGCTCTCCAGGGTGCCGTTCACCAGGGTGCGGATCTGTTCGTCCGACAAATCTTTGAAGCAGAACTTTGCACTGAACCAGAGGTTCTCATAGACGGTCAGCTCCTCCACCAACAGGTCATCCTGCGGCACATACCCCATCACACCCTGCAGTTGTTCTGACTCTTCAAACAGGTCGACACCGTTGATCGTCACACTGCCGGATGTGGGAGCGTACATCCCCGACAAGGTATTCAGCAGCGTGGTTTTTCCCGATCCGCTGGCCCCCATGATACCGATCATATTCCCCTGTTCGGCTGTGAAGTTGATCTTTTTCAGTCCCGTAACATGATCAGGGAAGATATAATGGAGATCGTTCGCTTTGAGCAGGATCTTTTCTGTGCTGCGTTCAGAGAGGAACCGTGAGGTGATATCGCTGTAGTAGACCGGCTGTCCGACGGGAAACCGGATGCTGCTGCCATTGGCCAGGAGATAGATCGTTCCGGTTTTGAGGGGGTGACCATTCAGCAGGACCTCCAGGGATCCGTGGTAGAGCATGAAGTAGAGCTCTACCGAAGGAATCCGGAGCACCATGATCTCGCGGTCGGAACTATTTTTACGGGGATGCCGGGCGGGATCCGACGGATCATTCGCGGGACGCACGGCGGTGATGTTTTTGTCGGATTGCTCATCGACCGTTGCAGTGGCGATAAACCGTATGATGCTTTCATACTCCTCCTGGCTGATCCTGAATACATCCGCCAGTGTTTTGATGATGCCCAGCCGCTGGTCGGTGAGCTTATACTCGGTGTTTACGAGCTCGAGCGATCTGACCAGCACCACCACTTTTTGCTGCTGGTTCAGGGTCTTGCTGATTTTCTTGCCGATCTTCAGTATCCTGACCGAGTCGAGCACGGAGGTCAGCTTTTTACCCGGTTCTTCCGAATCTTCCGTTTCGTCGCCCGTGGCCGTATCGAGAAAAATCCTGAAATACTCCTCGGCCGACTCCACGCCGATCTGGTGAACGAGGAATCGCCGGACATATGTTTTTTCCTCTTCTGTGAGTCCGCCATCCTGTTTGATGATAATGGCGAACAGCTCCATCAATGCACGCAGGATCTCTTCACTCATGCGGATCTAACTATTAATTCCCGTAGGTAAGGTGCTCAAATTCCAGCTCTGTCATATCGGCGTACTCCTCTCCGGCCTCCTGCATATCCTCATCTGTAACAGGGGAGTGCCAGCGCACCAGTACCTCATGTCCCTCCTCCCGGATCTCCTCCAGCATCATAAGCAGGTCGAGGATCAGCTTTGATGAGGCGGTATTGAAGTAGATCAGTTTGAAATCGAATACCGTTCTCTGGAGCGGGTCCGCCTTGTACTGTTGCATCCAGTCGAGCACCGGTTGATAGAAGAAGACCACATCTTCAGGCATGGATTTGCCCGAGATCTCAAAGATCCCCTCCTCCTTGTTGAGCTTCACCAGCGGTGTATCTTCATCAGGTTCTATAAATAAAGCTGCCATATCTGCTATCTTGAGATTTTTACATTAAACAGGAAAAAGGAGGTCTCCTCATCATTCCCGATGAACCGGAACTCCAACTTGTTCCCCGCCTTTCTTCGTATATCGATAAAGCCGAGTCCGGCCCCCCCTTTTGCGGAGAGTTTCCCGTCCATCAGCTTCTCCTTGTACATTTCAATCAGCGCTTCATCGGAGAGGCTGTTGATCTTATTCAGGAAACTGTTCAGCTCCTCCACCCTTGCCTTTTGAATGATATTGGCCGTGATCACGCGGTAATGCTCTTTTGTCCGGCTCACCAGCAGTGCCCCGCGACCGGGATAATCGCTCTCAGCACCCTGCTCGAACAGTCCTTCGGCGTGCCTGTTGATATTCTGAAGGCATTCGACCAGGATGTGGTAGAGCTTCCGGATAATGGCCTCGTTTTCCCGCTCATTTTCCAGCTTCTCTTCGATCAGTGAAGTGAAGGCCTTCATGATCTGGTGTGTTACATCACCGTCGTAGGCGATGATAATCTCCCTTGCGAGCAGGTGGCTGTACTGCTCAGTTATGATACCAAAATAGCCCTTTATTTGATGCATGCTCACCCCGCTTTAGGGTCATAAATATACTTATAATACCAGTAAATGAATATAATTAATTCAAAAAAGATCATTTCCGCGTCTCCTAAAATTCGATTCCTATCATTAGCACATCATCGATCTGCTTCCCTCCTTCCATCCACCTGTTGAAATCCTTTTTGAAATAGTCGTGAAACTGTTCTACAGTGAATCCGGGGTTTTCCAGCAGGATGTTCCTGACTCTTGCCGGTGTATATTTCATTCCATCCGGACCGCCAAGCTGGTCGGTGAGCCCGTCGGAAAAGATAAAGATTTTGTCACCTTTCCGCAGGTTCACCTCACTGGTGGTAAAGTTGCTCTCCGGCCTCTTCGGGTTTACCAGTCCGCCGATCGCCTTCCTGTCGCCCTTAAAGACCGTCACCTCTCCCTCTCTGAGCAGGTACATCGGTCGGTGTGCACCCGCAAACTCCATTTTCTCCCGGTTTTTCCATATTTTGCAGAGCGCGATATCCATTCCGTCGCGTGTCCCCGGATCCTTCAGGTCCTGCTTGAGCGTTCGCCGCATCTCTGAGTGCAGTTCATCGGCAATTTCACCGGCTGAACGCCCGGAGTGGAGGGCAGTGATATTGTTCAGCAGGAAGAAGCTGATGAAGGATAGCAGTGCACCCGGTACGCCGTGTCCGGTGCAGTCGATAGCGGCGATGTACCAGGCGTCGGCCGTTTCCAGGAACCAGGGGATATCGCCCGATATCACATCACGCGGCTGGTAGAAGACAAAGCTCTGCGGGAACGCTTTTCTCACCGCCACGGTGGAGGGTAGGAGCGAGGATTGGATCCGCTCGGCGTAGTTGATGCTGTCCTGCATCTTCCTGTTGGTGATATTGATCTCTCTTTCGATCCGCTTGGCTTCGGTGATGTCGTGACCGACAAACAGGATGGTTTCCAGCTCGCTCTCCTGGAACTCCGGTATCACATTGATGTTCAGCACACGATCTTCCTCTTTTTCGCCCAGCTTCACGGGAACGGTCTCTTCAAGGGTCATCTTGGCGGGCTTGTTTGCGACCTTGTGAAGCGCATCCTTCAGGATCCCTGCAAGGTCCCTGTTCAGTGGCACCTCGCTGAGGGGTTTGTTCACCATGCCCGCAGGTGCGATCCCCGAGTAATCCTCCACCACCGGGTTGGCGTAGTGGATCACCCCGCTGCTGCTGATCCGCATGATCAGGTCGAGCGAGTTTTCAGAGAGTGACTGCATGCGTGATTTGAGCCGCTGCTCCTTTTCGATCAGCTTTGATTCGGTGATATCGCGCGTGTTAAACAGAAAGCCGCCGATGGAGGGGTCGTCGAGCAGGTTCCTGATCGTCGCGTTCAGTGAGACCCGCTGTCCGTCCTTGCGCACAAAGGCATACTCGATGCTGACGGCCTGTTCGGGATTTTTGATCAGCTGATCGAATGCCTTCCTGATGGCGGTGCTGCTTTTCTGGTTGATCCTTTCAAAATCCTTGCCCCTCATCATCTCGTCGGGTCCGTAGCCCAGGATGTGCTCTACGGATGGACTGATATATTTCAGGCGGAAGCTGTCGTCGTAGATGGAGATGATCTCGGAGGCGTTTGCCAGCAGCCAGTGGAGTCTGTCCTGCGCCAGCTTCTCCTGTTCGATCTTCTTCTGCAGCTCGACGTTGGCGCGCTGCAACTGCTCCTGTGTGGCACGCATCTCCTCCGCGTTTTCCTTCAGCACCTGCTCATTTTCCTGCAGCTCGGCGGTCATTTCGCGCGACTCTTCGAGGAGCATTTTGGTCTTTTCATTCACCCGCAGGTTGAAGATGGTTCTTGCGATGATCTCGCCCAGCTCGAGCATGAACTGGATGGTGAGCTTATGGATCCTCGCCTCCAGGAAGGCAAACTCGATGACCCCCTGCAACTGGTCGCTGGTGATCAGCGGTATCAGCAGGATGCTTTTCGGTTTCTGGTCGCCGAGTATGCCGGAGGTGATGGTGACATAGTCGTCGGGAATCTCTGTACGGTGGATGAAATCCATCTCATAGGCACACTGTCCGACAAGCCCCTCACCGATTTGGAATGCCTGGTCGACATGTTTCCTTCGGTTATAGGCCATTACCGCGATGTTCCTGAGCGTTCGCGGCTCCTCATCGAAAAGGTAGACTGCTCCCTGGACGGCATTGATATATTTGCTCAGGCTTTTCAGGATCTGGTAGGACAGCTCATCGATGGCATCATGCAGCCGGAGCACCCGTGAGATCATCTCCTTGCCTTCGGTGATCCATGTAATTTCGCGTTCCTTCCTGCGGTTGGAGCTGATATTCAGGTGAATGAGCTTCAGCGCCTTGCCCAGCTCTGTCTCAAGCATCTCGGGATGGGTCTCCGGTTCGTCGCCTTCGGAGAGGGTCCGGGCAAATTCCGAATTCTGATCAAGGATATGCTGTGTCTGTTGTAGCTCTTCGCGGTAACCGGCGATGCTACGGTTCATGGTGCGCCTGGCCGCCAGCAGGATCAGCAGGATATAGAGCGGGAGTCCATCGAAGATGAACATGCTGATTCGTCCCTTGTGGGTCTCTGCCACCCCGGCGAATGAGAACCCGGATTCTGTTGTGTAGCCGGCAGCGAGCAGACCGGTAAGTACCACAACGAGACCGGCAAGGGTAAACAACCCGATATCGCGGTTGGTCAGAATGGCTCTCTGTTTCATTTTATCCTCACTCATTGCTCATCCTCCCCGGTTTTTCCGGCCGTTTTTCCGGCTCTTTTACTGTTATTTCCCGGACTGTTTCCGGCTATCTTTTCAGCCAGCTCACGACCGATGATATGGAAAAACTGCTCCAGGTTTTCCTCCGCCCATCTGAATCCTGCAATCTCCAGCACTGCAACCGGTGTGTCGCCGGTCACTATCGGTACGATCGCCAGGTAGGCTGGTTTCCCGGAGCCGAGTCCGGAAAATACCCCAATATAATCTTCGGGTATAGAGCGGTAGATGCTGACCTGCCGGTTCTTTACCGCCTGTCCGGTAAGGCCCTCCCCTTCATTGAAGCTGTAGGGTTCCATGGTATGCGGATAGGCGTATGTGTTCAGGGAGACAAAACGCAGGTCCTCCTGCTTATAGTAGAAGACCCCCGACATGATCTCCAGCTCCCCGACGAGCAGCCTGAGCAGTTCGCCTCCCCAGGCTTCCGGGTCACCGGCGGGGGAGACCCTTCTGACGATCTTACCGGCGATCCCCTGGATATCGAACTGATCCTTTTTTCCTGGCTTCCTTATGGCTGCCGGGGTGTGGTGTACAGGGCTATCTCCGTGTGAGGCGGGAGATACTCCCTTCAGGGCTTTGTTCGTGGCGGTTCTGAAGAGCCCGAAGGCAGGCACAACCACCCAGAGCCAGGCAAGCAGCAAGAGGATGTTTCGCATGCCGTTTTCAATCTCTGTACCTGCGATGATCACGAGGAAAGCAGTTCCGGAGATCACCATCCCCAGGGCGGTCCAGCTGAAAATCATTATTTTCTTTTTGCTATCCATCTGTTATGCGCTTGTGCAGCGAATCATTTTATCTCTTTTCGCAACCGCTCAATCTCTTTGTTGGCCTCCTCGAGCAACTGGTACTTCAGCTTTTTCTCCGTGATGTCGAGGGCCAGGAAGTAGATCTTGTAAATGGTGCCGGACTCATCCCTGGCGGGCGAAAAGGTTGACATGAGCCAGACCTCTTCGCCGGTTGGCCTCGTCCGCCTGGTGGCACCCTCATATGTTTTTCCCTTCAGAACCTCCTGCCAGATCTTTTCAAACTGCTCCTTTTCCATCTCTTTCAGGAAAAGGCGGTAGTTTCTTCCGAGGATCTCCTTCCTGTTCAGACCGGAGGCAATCTCAAAGTTCCGGTTGGAATCGAGGATGATCCCTTCATGATCGAGCTCACATTTGATGATGGCGCTGTTGACCGCCTCGTTCAGGCTTTCCATCTCCAGGTTCTGCCGGATGATCTCGGCCGACTGTTGCTCCAGGTTGACCTGCTGTTGTTTCGTGTGGGTGATATCGACTGCGATGGTTAATATTTTATACACCTTGTCTTCCCGGTTTTTAATAGGGGTGAAGGTTTGCTGCAGCCACAGCTCCTTGCCGGTAAACAATTTAAATGTGTCTTCCCTGGTAATGCTTTTGCCGTTGCGAAGCTCTTCCCAGAAATTGCGGTATTCGGAAGCATACTTATCTACTACTGCAAATTCGTTGTGGTGTTTGCCCAGAACGGTTTCCCGGGGCGACTCCATGAGTGCGAGGAATTTTTCGTTGATCCGGACAAACCTGCCGTTCAGGTTGAACTCTGCCACGAGTGAGGCTTCATTCATAGCATTGAGGAGGCCAGTGATCTCCGACTCTTTTCTCATGGACTCCTCGCGGGCCATTTCGAGCTTCTCAAGGTTATCCTTCATCTGCTGCTCTTTTTTAAGCAGCTCCTCTGCCTGCTCCTGCGACTGGCGGAGGAGGGCGGCGGTCTGCTCGTTGGTCCTCACCGACTGCAGTGTGGAGGCGATGCTTTCAGCCAGCAGGTCAACGAAACTGAGCTCATGCTTCTCCAGTCCCCTGAAAGAGGCCAGCTCGAGGATTCCGAAGATCTCCTCTTCGATCTTCAGCGGCACAAGCAGCACATACCGGGGTTTTGCCTGGCCCACGCCGGAGATGATATCGCTGAACGCTTCCGGCACCTCGTTGATGTAGATCTTCTCCTTTTCAAGGGCACATGTACCGGGGAGTCCCTCACCGAAGGCAAAGGACTTGTTGATATATTTCCTTCTGTCGTAGGCATATGCGGCGATTGTTTCCAGCATTTTTTCGTCTTCGCCCTTACCGGTCGTCAGAAAGATCGTTCCCATCTCCACATTCAGATAGGTGACGAGGTTCTGGATCACAAGGAAGGAGAGCTCTTTCACATTTTCTCTTTCCGACCTGAGGATATCGGCAAACTTTGCGATCCCTACCGAGGTCCAGTTGGATATTTTGTCTTCAGCCTGCCTTTTCTTCTCCTCCGACTGGATTTTTTTGAACCGTTCTGCCATGGTTTTGATCTCCTTCCCAAGGATATCACCCTTTCCTGGCTCGAAGTTTTTCGGTTCTTCTTCATCAATGGTTTTGAGGTAGGAGATCTTTTCATCCTGCTTGTTGAGGTAGCTGTTCAGGTGGTGGGCGATCGCACCATATTCATAGCCATCCGGGAGCAATAGCCTGGCCGGTCGGACACCCTTACCAAGCTCTTTGGTAAAGTTGAGTAACCGGTTGGAATTCAGGCTGTTTTTAAGGGTAATAAAAATGACGATGAGGGCGATTATCAGCACATTGACGAACATCAGCAGGATCAGGTTGGCCGAGTACCTGCGCTGCCTGTTATAAGAGGTCTCATAAATCCTGTTCATGATCAGGAAACGGGCACTGATCACCGGAGCAACATACTCCTTGTGCAGTTCATTGTATGCTAACACGGGATTCACATCTACCTGTTGTGCGACAATGGAGACGATGCTGTTATTCAGTGTGTGGATATTGTTTTGTATGGTATTGATTGCTTCAATGATCAAAGTGTCATTGGCAATAAGCGGATTGCCGCTGAATTCAAGTAACCTGTCGGAGAAGCTGTTGATATCGCTATCGAGCATTTCGAAGATCGGTGCAACATCCACTGTTGAGTCGGTGTATGCAAGTCCGAGGCGCTGCATGTGGTGTTCAATTGGTTGCAGCTCATAAAACAGGGAGTCAAACCTCCTTTCCAGTTCACGGTAGGAAGTTACGGAGTTCATGGTATGGAGGAACGTCAACCCGGAAGCCAGTCCGAAAAGTACGATTAACAGAACCAGGATCAGTATTTTCCGGCGTACCGATATATTGTTGAGGATACTCATGCTACACTCGCCCGGCTGCTGTTTAATGGTTGTCTGACATACAATTGCTCTCGTTTTTTGAACAGGTTGCTTACAGGACCGATGATCGATTCATGCCGGCCCAGCAAAAGCAGTCCATTGTCTTTTATGCTGCTATGAAAGAGGTTCAGCACTTTATTTTGCAGATCCTGGTTGAAATAGATGATGACGTTTCTACAGATGATCATATCGAATTCTTCTTCGAAGAGGTTGTCACCTTTTACCAGGTCGATTTTCCTGTATTGCGGTCTGTGCCGGAGAAAATCGTGCATCACGATGCTGTCGCCCGATTGATCGACCGTGAAATATTTTTCATAAGGGGCAAAATTTTCGGAGGAGCCCGCTGCGGGGGTCCCAGAGAAGACGCTGCGGTAGTTCTCAAGATATTCCTGGTTGAAGCGGAACCTGTAGCTCCCCTTCTTTGCCGTCTCCATGAAATCTGGGTTAATGTCGCTGGCAAAGATCTCTGCCCGGTTAAGCATGCCGATCTGGTCGAGCAGGATCATCATTGAGTAGACCTCCTGGCCGGTGGAGCAGCCCGGATGCCAGATGCGTATCACCCGCCGGTCATCGAACATGGACCTTATCTCTGTCAGCACATTCTTCCAGACAACAGGATCCCTGAACAGTTCAGTGGTACTTACCGTCAGCTTTTTAACCACCTCTTCCAGGGTCTGTGGATCCTTTCGGATGATGCCGGACAAGGTATTCATATCGGTTCCATACTGCTCCAACACCTTGAATAATCTCCTTTTCAGAGAGTTAATGGAGTATTCGCTGAAATCGTAAGGGGAGCACTCCCTGATGGTATCCTGGAAGATCCTGACATCCTGTTCCTGTATATCATTATCATTACGTGCCATTACAGTTCATTGCATTTGTAAATCTAATCAATAATCGCATAATCGCAAAGCGTCTGATCGGGCGCTCTGTTTGCACGGTTCACTTTTATATATAACTTTGACCATTCCAATGACCCATGGCTATGAAGTTAGGAGTGCTTAAATATCCCGGCGGACATGGCGATACCGAGCTGGTCCATGTGCTGCGGCACCATCTTCAACAGGATGTACGCGAGGTGTGGTACAGTGAGCATTCGTTTGGCGATATCGGAGCACTTTTTATTGGTGGTGGGTTTCCCTGCCGGCAGAACAAATCCATTCAGGCCTGTCTTGAAGGATCTCCGGCCCTGCAGTATTTGCAATTATTTGTGGAGCGGGGAGGCTACGTAATCGGATTCGGGAACGGTTTTCAGTTGTTGTGTGAAGCGGGACTACTGCCCGGGCAGTTGGGTATGAATGATAGTGGCAGGTTCATTTGCCGGCAGGTCTATATCAAGCCTGAGAATCACAGCAGCATACTTACCAAAGGGTTACACGATGAAGGGGTCTTTCGCATTCCCATCTCTACGGCTTTCGGAAGGTATCTTGCCGATGATCAGTCGTTGGCAAAAATGCGGCTCGACGGACAGATTCTGTTCAGGTATTGTGACTATGAGGGGCGGATCACCGAAGCAGTCAATTACACCGGTTCGAAAGACAATATTGCTGCTGTTTGCAACCGCGAAAAACGGGTGTTTGGAATGATACCCCAGCCGGTGCGGGCCGTATCGGAATTCAGGAAGGAGGCCGATGGGAGAACGATCTTCGGCTCATTGCTGGAACATTTGGTTATTGGGGTTTGATTTTGAAAAATGTATTCTCATCCATAAATTCCATGGTAACGGCATCCAGGGACACGAGGTTGATGAGGATCTGCTGCAAGGTTTTTTTCCTGATGCCGGTTTTCTGCGTCAGGATCTGGATGCCTGTCATCTCTGTATCGCGTAAAATGTCCAGCACACGCTTCTCATTTTCAGAATATTCAAAAAAGGTGCCTCTGTCGCGCCGTTCCCTTTTCCACACCTGCAGTTGAATATAGCCGGCGAGGAAATTATTGTCGTTCACCCGGTGGTAGGCGCGCCACCTGTTCTGTTCATCGCGCGCGTAATGGGGCTTTTGATTGGATGGTTTGATGATCACCTCCAGGATGTTTTTCCCCTCCGTGATACGGTGAAAGCTGATAAAGGGAACCTCGGGTTTGCAGTACATGGAAGCGGCAGCTTCAATCATGTAGTACTCCTCTTCCGACCGTATTCCTGAGATCCTGCCATTATCCTTCACGCCGATCAGCAATCTTCCGCCATCTGTATTGGCAAAGGCAACGAGTGTGCGGGCAATTTTCCGGGCATCGCTGATCTCAAATTTAAAATCCTGCTGCTGGTGTTCTCCTTCAGCGATCAGATCCCTGATATATTTTTCGTCATCGGTAGGCATTTTTTCAGAATACGGCTTTTTTGGGAATATTTTTTTGGGGTTGCCCCATTTTTTTGTGTCAAAGATAGTGAAGCAATGCGATCAGGGGGCATGATGTTTAGGAATTTTTAACCGGAATGATTATCTTTCCAGCCGCTAAACTATTTTTTGCAAATCGGTCTATTGTCTGCAGAATAGAGTTAATCAATTACAACATAAAACAGTGAACATTATGAAAAAACAGGAAAATTCAAAGGAGAAGAAGGGCGTCTCCAGGAGGCAGTTTGTGGCAACTTCAGCGGCAGCTGCGGCCGGACTTACTATTCTTCCCAGTGGTATTATCAGTGCCCGCGGGCGTACGGCACCAAGTGACAAATTAAACATTGCCGGTATCGGTATCGGAGGTATGGGAGGAAGGAACATGGATAACATGAATTCGGAAAATATCGTAGCGTTGTGCGATGTTGACTGGAACTATTCCAAAAAGACTTTTGAAAATTATCCGGATGCCCGGAAATTCAAGGATTACCGCGTGATGTTTGATGAGATGGCCAATTCGATCGATGCTGTTGTTGTTGCCACTCCCGACCATACGCACGCCATTACTGCCATGGCGGCCATGTCGCTCGGCAAGCATGTGTTTGTTCAGAAACCGCTTACTCACACGGTATATGAATCAAGGATGTTGCGGTTGAAGGCCGGGGAGACCAAAGTAGCCACCCAGATGGGCAACCAGGGGAACTCGGGCGAGGGTGTTCGTCAGATCTGTGAATGGCTGTGGGACGGTGCCATTGGTGAGGTGAAGCGCGTACATGCGTGGACCAACAGGCCGATCTGGCCACAGGGACTTGAACGTCCGACGGAGAAAATGAAGGTGCCAAAGACCCTAGACTGGGACCTGTTTATCGGTCCGGCACAGATGCGTCCCTACCACGAGGTATACACGCCCTGGAACTGGCGCGGATGGTGGGATTTCGGCACCGGTGCCCTGGG
>CAYOVC010000030.1:0-14696 GCA_964407305.1 uncultured Bacteroidaceae bacterium
GACCGAGCTTCGTTTAATATCCTCAGCAATGGTTGGTCCTACCTTGTGTGAGCTGACTATATACTCCTGTCCTTCGATAAATTCCTCAGCTGTTACGTCATCTCCCAGCATAGGCTGCAAATTATTAAACATAATAGCCTTCAGAATTGAATCTGCTTCCGGCCTGTCATCATCGATCATATACTTTGTTGTAACCCTTACAGCATTTTTCTGTCCGTAGGTAATTACAATCGGCATCTCTCCGAATCCATCCGTTAATCGCTCTCTTACATCAATAACATCAACATCCTCTTTAAATTCAATCACATAATTTCGTCCCCCGGTAAAGTCAACACCTCCGTTCAATCCTTTCGCCACCAGGGAGATAATTCCGCCGGCAATGATAATACCGGAAATCATATAGGCGATCCTCCTTTTTCCGAGGAAATCAATTTTTGTGTTCTGGAAAGCATTCTCCGTAAGCTTGGTGGAGAAGGTCAGCTTCCATCCTTTATCAAGGTAACGCTCATATACGAGACGTGTAAGGATCACTGCAGAAAATAGTGACGTTAGAATTCCGATTACCAGCGTTGTGGCAAATCCCTTGATTGGTCCTGTTCCAAAGAAGAATAGGATCAATGCAGTAAGGAATGTTGTAACGTTGGCGTCGATGATAGCAGAATAGGCATTTTTATAACCATCCTTAATGGCTGCCTTCTTCCCCTTTCCTGCAGCCAGCTCTTCCCTGATCCGGTCGTAGATCAGCACATTGGCATCCACCGAGATACCAATGGTAAGCACAATACCGGCGATACCCGGCAATGTCAGTGCAGCCTGCAGCGATGCCAGCACTCCCATCAGGAAAAACATATTGGCCATCAGTGCCAGATCGGCTACCATTCCAGCCCTCCGGCTGTAGTAAAATACCATGTACAACATAACCACGATGAAGGCGATCAGAAAAGACTGAAAACCATCTTGAACAGATTTTGCGCCGAGAGAAGGTCCGATCACCTCACTAGATTCAATCCTCGCCCTTGCCGGCATCTTACCGGATTTCAGGATATTGGCAAGGTCGGTTGCTTCATTCTGCGTAAAATTTCCTGATATGGATGAACTTCCACCCCTAATCTCCTCGTTTACATTGGGTGCAGAATAGACCACCTCATCGAGCACAATAGCGATTGATTTCTGGACATTTTCACGGGTCAGGTTTGCCCACCGCTTTGCTCCCTCAGAGTTCATACTCATCGATACCTCGAAGCTGCCTGTATAAGGGTCTGTTGTTGTCCTTGCATCGGTAACATACTTACCATCCATGGCGGCCTGACCATTTCTTGTGGCTTTCAGGGCATAGAGATAGAGAAACTCTGTCTCCTCACCCATGGCCTGAAAATGCCATGCAAACCTGAGGTCGGCAGGAAACAATTGCTTCACCCGTGGAATAGAAAGAAATTGGTTGACTTTTGCTGTATCCTTCAGTTCCACGACACCTGCAATGGCACTGGGGATTAGTTGTCCGCTGTTATCCATGTAGGGCCGCATGACAGCAAATAGCGGGTTTTCGCGAAGGAATGCTGCCTCCTCCTCTCCAAAAAGATCTGAGGTATCCGCTTCACCAAGAATACCCAAATCGGTGGTATCTGAAAAGAGACTTTCATCATCCAGGAAGAGGCTCTCCTCCTGCAGGTCATCCCCGTCAATCTCTTCATCGACAGGCTCTGTGTCTGCAGCATCAGGTTCAGCTTCAGTTGGCAAAGAGGTATTGCGAATATCAGCAATCACCTGGTTGGCATTTTCCATTGCAGGCCAGATATCAACATTCTGATAGGTTGTCCAAAACTCCAGGTTAGCCGTACCGGTAAGCAACTTTGTGACCCGCTCAGGCTCCTTTACCCCGGGGAGTGCAACAAGGATCCTTCCCTGTCTTTCAAGCCTTTGGATATTCATCTGAACCACCCCAAACCGGTCTATCCGGTTACGCAGTACATTGTAGGAGTTGTCAATAGCTGCATCTGCTTCGGTTTTAAGAAACCTGACAACTTCATCGTTGGTTGTATTAAAGTCAATATCCCCCCGGGACTCCGGTGTCATAAAAAACTGAGCAAGCTGTCCCCCTGGGTTCTGCTCTTCAAAGGCATCTGCAAAAAGATCCACAAAATCAGCAGTAGAACCCACCTTTCGCTGCTTTGCTTCAGCCATTGCCTGGGTGAAAGTCGGATCAGAAAGATACTGGGGAGCAGCGAGTGCACGAATAATATCCTCTACGGCAATCTCAAGAATCACATTCATCCCACCTTTCAGGTCCAGTCCGAGATTGATCTCCCTCTCCTTACAATCCTGGTAAGTATACTTTTTTAACCAGAGGAAGTTATACACCTCAATGTTCTTCATCGAATCGAGGTAAGATCTCTCCAGGCTCACATCACCCTGCGCATACTCCCGGGCATCCCGTTCAACTTTCGTGGTGAAATAAGTAAATGTTAACTGATAAAGACAAATTGCGGCGAAAGTGATAGCCAACAACCTGACAGCACCTTTATTCTGCATTTTTAACTGGTTTATTAATAATGAGTTATTTAGTCCTTGCGTTTAGAGCCGCAAATATAATATTATTTTTTTGAAACTGCCTGAAAGATTAATAGCAAATGCGCCATACCGGTGTATCCTTTTTAAAGAACACATACCATGTACAGCGCAATGTTTATAATTCCCTGCAGTCTGATCAGAAAATTTTCATCTCGTCAAGTACCTTCATCACTGACTGTACCGAATCTGACGAGGTTTTTAGAAGTTTTTTCTCCTCTTCATTCAGACTGATCTCAATAATCTCTTCAACACCTTCGTTTCCAAGCTTAACCGGAACTCCAAGATAAATATTATTCAATCCGTACTCCCCATTCAGCATAGCACATACCGGAAAAATTCTGTGTTGATCATCCACGATGGCCTCTACCATTTGGGCCACAGCTGCTCCCGGAGCATACCATGCAGAGGTGCCCATCAGCCGAACCAGTTCCCCTCCCCCCTTGCGGGTGCGATCAACAATTTTCTCAATAACGGCGGGACCAAGCAGCTCGGTTACAGGGATCCCGTTAATTGAAGTATACCTTGGCAGGGGGACCATTGTGTCGCCATGACCACCGAGCAACATGGCATGAATATCTTCAGGCGAAACATCCAATGCATCAGCAAGAAAGGCCTTATAACGACCGGTGTCGAGTATACCTGCCATGCCAAAAACCTTATTTGATGACTTATTGGCAGCCTGGTAAGCAGCATAGGTCATTACGTCAAGCGGATTGGAAACCACGATGATGATAGCATCCGGAGAATACTTAATGGCCTTTTCTGTTACCTCCTTAACAATTACTGCATTGGTCTTGATCAGGTCATCCCTCGACATCCCGGGCTTCCTGGGTATCCCTGAAGTAATAACGATAACACCAGAGCCTTTGGTTTTTAAATAATCGTTTGTAACCCCGGTAACCCGGGTGTTGAAGTGCAGAATTGATGATGTTTGCCAGATGTCCAACGCCTTTCCTTCGGCAAGTCCCTCCTTTATATCAAGTAAAACAACCTCCCTGGCAAGATCCTTTTGGGCAATGACATCGGCTGTTGTCGCCCCGACATTACCAGCACCGATAATAGTAATTTTGTTCATCTGTTAGGTTTTTTTGTTGGTATGTTTTAGCGGTTTTGATAACAAATATAACAAATATAAATATCTGCATGTATAAATATAAATGATGAATAACACCTGCTTCATTATTCCCGTATGTAACAACCCTTACATGAATTATGTTCTGCATTTTTGCTGCAGAAGCAAGTATTCTCTGTTTTTACTTGACATAGAGTGCATTTTTTTATAAATTGTTGCAAACCCCGATAATGACAAGCCCAATGAAAGTAGATCTTTCAAAATACAAAAAGGACTGGTACAAGGAGAACCCCGGAAGGGACATCTATCCCGGTCCGGTCGTCACTATCTCCCGCGAACTTGGCTGTCCGGCCAAAACAATAGCATGTAAACTCTCGGATGAACTGAATAAGTTGAAATCGAATAAGATAAAGGACCACCCATGGCGATGGATCAGCAAGGAGATACTTCATGAATCGGCCAAAGAGCTGGAGGTTGACTGTGATCAGATCGAACATGTCTTTCTTTATAAAAACAGAAATGCACTTGAGGACCTGTTGTTTGCCCAGTCAAAAGGCTATTATAAATCAGACCTGAAGATCAGAACCACGATTGCCAAAGTCATACGCGAATTCGCCACGATAGGAAACGCCATTATTGTTGGCCGGGGGGGAGTGGCCATCACACGTGACATACCAAAGTCACTGCACGTTATGCTGGAGGCTCCATTGGAGTGGCGTGCTGTCAGGGCAGCGTCAAAATACAATCTCACCCTCGATAATGCCAGAAGTTATGCCGTCTCAATCGATAAGAAAAGAAAAAATTTTCGTGATTATTACCAGGGTAAAGGAAATGACTATACCAGGTTTGACATCAAGCTCAATTGCATGACACTTGAAATAGAAGTTATCGTAAAAATAATTATCGAATCACTGAGGGCCAGGAAACTGATCTGACACCACTTGTTCAAAACCTCTCTTTTGCCGTATAAGTCTTTTTCTTACTTTTAGGCAAAATCAAAAGCATGAGACCGGCAATCTTTTTTGGTATAGCTTCACTGTGTGCGATCATCGCTTGTAATACAGAATCCGAACCGGCAGCAGAACATTTTAATTTTGAAGAGCTGAAAAAAGAAAATGCCGAAGTCAGGGAGGTGATCTATTCCATGGATCTTCCTACTGATTTGACGGAGTTGTTCAACCGTTCAGGCACCAATTATGATCCTTCCATCCCGGCTCCCGTTGAAGATATCACCTTGTACACGGATCTGGAACAGATTGCTATCATGCTTGGAATCTATGGTGTTGACCTGACATATGCGAAACTCATGGGACAGCGGATCGCTGCGGCACAATATTACAGCGCCCTTAAAACACTATCAGACAAAGCAGGGATCCCTGTGACAATATTTGAAAAGTCTGCCAGTCAGCTTGAAAAATATTTCAATAATGAAGACTCTTTGGCTGCTATTGTCGATCATATTTTCAGGGAGACCGACCGGTATTTCAGACAGAATGGTCAGGAAAATCTTGCTGCACTGTCACTTGCAGGTGGCTGGACAGAGGCGATGTATATCGGAACCAGGATCTTCGAAGCAGACAGTGGAAACCATTTAATGGCCGAAATGTTGCTGCAGCAAAAATACTCCCTGAACAGTATTTATACCATACTTAGCAACCACCAGGAATCGCTCACAGTAAAAGAATTTTTACTTATGCTGAAACGTCTGCGAAAAGTTTTCAATCATGTGGAGATCAGGTACCGGAAGGAGGGATTTAACCTGGACACCACAAGAAGGAAAATCCAAACGGTTCATACACATATTCGATATAGTGAAAATACAATGAATCACCTGCTGAAAACCCTTCCCCTGATCAGGGAAAACCTGATTGCTCCGAAAGAACAGACCCGGTAGCAGACTCCTTTCAGTAAAAAATTTCAGCAGAAATATATTAGATGAACCCCTAAGACTTAACTACCAGCTTTTACAAGAACCTTTCCTGTCATCTCTTCAGGAATATGAACTCCCATCATAAAAAGCAGTGTAGGGGCCACATCTGCAAGAATTCCTTCGTCAATTGACTTATAATCATCTGTTACCAGGATACAGGGCACAGGATTCAATGAATGTGCCGTATTGGGGGAACCATCTTCATTCACTGCATGATCAGCGTTTCCATGGTCAGCAATGATCATCACATCATAGCCATTTGCCCTGGCGGCGGTTACAACATCACCAACACATTCATCCACTGTTTGAATCGCCTTCTTAATGGCTTCGTAAACACCCGTATGTCCGACCATATCTCCATTTGCAAAATTCAGACATATAAAATCAAATTTTTCCGTTTGGAGAGCCTCAACCATTTTGTCCCTTACACCATATGCACTCATCTCCGGCATCATATCATATGTGGCTACTTTGGGAGACGGGACCATTATCCGCTCTTCATTCTTAAATACCTCCTCCCTTCCGCCGGAAAAGAAGAAAGTAACATGGGCATATTTTTCAGTCTCTGCTATACGAAGTTGCGACAATCCCGTATTGGAAACCACCTCTCCCATTGTATTTGTCACATTGTCTTTCTTAAAAATAACATTCATACCGGTAAATGTCGTATCATAGGGCGTCATCGTGCAATAATGCAGAGGCATTGTCTTCATATCATATTCGGGCATATCCTTCTGCGTAAGTGCAATAGTGATCTCCTTTGCCCTGTCGTTTCTGAAGTTAAAAAATACAACCACATCTCCTTCTGTGATCTTTCCAACAGGTTCATTATCTTCACCCACCATTGCGATCGGTTTAATAAATTCGTCTGTCACTCCGTCATCATAGGATTCCTGGATGGTTTGAAGAATATCCCGGGATTTTTTTCCGGATCCATGAACCAACAGGTTATAGGCTTCACTGATCCGCTCCCAGCGCTTGTCCCTGTCCATCGCATAATACCTGCCGATGAACGATGCCAGTTGCCCATTCGACCCTGAAAGATGCTTAAGTAACTGCTTCAGGTACTTTTTTCCACTCTGTGGATCCGTATCCCGTCCATCCCCAAATCCGTGGATAAAAACATGCTCTATTCCATAATCACCCGTCATATCACACAATGCATACAGGTGTTTATCGAGCGAGTGAACGCCTCCATCTGACAGTAATCCAAGAAAATGTACCTGCTTCTTATTATCACGTGCATAAGTAAAGGCGTCGACAAGCACTTTGTTCTCTTTAATGGACCCATCCCTGATGGACTTGTTAATCTTTACCAGGTCCTGGTAAACGATCCGTCCCGCACCAATATTCAGGTGCCCCACCTCCGAGTTTCCCATCTGCCCCTCAGGCAAACCAACATTTTCACCGGAGGCATGCAGATGATTAAACGGATATTCTTTTTGAAGCCGGTCCACATTCGGTGTGGGGACGTTATTGATCACATCAGACTCTGTTCCGTTTCCAATTCCCCAGCCATCGAGGATCATTAGGAGTGTCTTCTTTTTCATACTAACAATATTTTCAAAAATTTTGCTCTCACTTACTGAACACTGGTGGTCATAAAAAGTTTCCCGACCAGTTGTAATAGAGGGCACAAATTTAGATTTTTTACCGGACAAACCTTTGATTTTATTGCTGAATCCCTGTCACTTCGGATTAATTTAATAATTTTAGCAGGCTGAACCTTTATTACTGCACATTTTTTTATGTACCAATATAAACAGATATGTTACACATACGCTCATCATGCATTGTAAACAGGATGAAACCTGTATGCCTGTTTATTCTTTTCCTGGTTTTCTCAGTAGCCTGCAGCCGGGATCAGGAAACTATTGATCTGCTGGGCGACCATCAGAGGTGGGATGGGGATCAGCTATCCATCTCCCCCGATGGATCATTGGAACTGGATGGGGAATTTAAAACCTGGGTCTACAATCCCGGATGGTTCAGAACATTTGAAAATTTTGAGCTTTCCGCTGAACTGTACACCATGCCGGGAGCAACAGGGACCATCGGGTTCCATATCAATAAGAGAAATCCCCAAAAGGGATATTCGGTAGTTATCGACAATAGTAAAACGGGTGACTGGGATCATCTTTTGAAGACAGGGAGTCTGGGTTCTGTCAGAAATATCTATTACAATACAGTCAGCAATGAATCCTGGTTCAACCTTAAAATTACTGTGGAAGAGAACCATATAATCATTATGATAAACGGTTATCCTGTTGTGGATTACATTGAACCTGAAGTGCCCTTTCGCACTGAACAAAACAACCTGAGAAGGCTCGGAGCCGGTACTTTTGCCATAAAAACCGGTTATGGCAATACCGGGATAAGGGTAAGAAACCTCCGTGTTAAAAAACTGCCTGCGGGAAAAATCATGAAAAACGAGGATCCCGATTTTACCAGGCACATCTCACAGCTTCATTACAGGCAACTGCCTGTAATCGACTACCATGTGCACGAGAAGGGCGATCTAACGCTACCCCGGTTGATAGAGCGATCAGCAAAACTCGGGATTAATTATGGGATCGCTGCCAACTGCGGACTGAAGTTTCCCATTGAGACGGACCGGCAGTTGGCCGACTACCTGGGTTCCATCGAAGGCCTTCCGGTTTTCAAAGCAATGCAGGCTGAAGGTCGCGAATGGGTGGACCTGTTCTCTCCGGACCTGGTGGCAAAGTTTGATTACGCTTTTACCGATGCGATGACCTGGACCAACAACAATGGAACCCGGATGCGCCTTTGGATACCGGATGAGACCGAAGTAGGGGATCCGGAAGATTTTATGGAACAGCTGGTGAGCCAGATCGAGCAGGTTCTAACCGAACCCATCGCTATTTACGTCAACCCTACCTACCTGCCGGATGAGATCGCAGACAGGTATGATGAACTCTGGACAGATGAGCGCATCGAAAGGATTGTAAAGGCGCTGGTAGAAAATGGGGTGGCTCTGGAGATCAACAGCAGGTACCAATTGCCGGGCAGCAGGATAATCGAAAAAGCGAAAGAGGCGGGGGTAAAATTTGCCATGGGAACCAATAATACAAGCTCTGAAGATCTGGGTAAACTGGAATGGGCATTGGAGATGGTTGAAAAGCATCAGCTCCAGCCGACCGATATGTTGTTGTTGGCGAGGCAGCAACAGAGATAAAACCATTAAAAGCGATTGGTTATGGTGACCCTGAATTGATCATGGTCAACCCTTAACACCGGCGTCTGAAGGAATTATTCTTTCCGGTGATCATCTTTAACAGGATGAACATCGGAAATATCCCTTTTCCAGCTGTTCAGGCTGCTTTTCCTCTTCTTCTTATGTCCGGATGGATATTTCCATTCAGCATTCTTTCTGAATGAGGATGGAATAAAGGTAAATTCTATTCCAAATTTTCTGGCGAGAAGCTCCAGTCCCCATAATGAAAAAACTCCACCGGGCAGTATAACAGCGGTTGTAAACACTGATA
The DNA here is from genome assembly GCA_964407305.1 of uncultured Bacteroidaceae bacterium. GTDB lineage: Bacteria > Bacteroidota > Bacteroidia > Bacteroidales > M55B112. Next base: position 9,077 of record CAYOVC010000030.1, read on the forward strand.
ATCTACCAACATCCTTCAGCTGCTCGATGGCTTCAAGAACCTCCTCCTCTGTAGGTGGAACTGTTCGCTCGTGCATATTCAGCTTATTTTCCAGGAGCCTGAAAAATGATCTTGCCATCTCCCTCGTCTCATTAGCCTCACTGCCCATCCTGCTCATTCCTTGCTCAATTCCTTTTCGCGCCTTCTCTGCAAATTCTTTTCCCTTTTCACGATCATAAGCAAAATAGGGGCTTCTTGCCTGGGACAGCTTTTTCAGTCTACCAATTAGTTTCCTCATCATCAGCGATCAGTATAAATCAATCCATCTTAAAATCTTAATCCCATTACGCAAATATCGTCAACTTGTGAGATATTGCCCATCCACTCCTCAAGTATTTCAGATAAAATTTGCTGTTGCTTCTCAAGAGGTAATTGAGCGTTTTTCAGAAGCAGCCGCTTAAATGGCTTGTACATGAATTTTTTCCCTTTCACCCCTCCAAACTGGTCTGCATAGCCATCAGTAAACATGAAAATTATATCTCCTTTATACACCTCAATTTCATGATTCCTGAATTTGTCCATTCTGTCGAAATGAGCGATAGGCATTTTATCGGCAGGAACTTCATAGAGATACAGACTCCCATTCTCCTGGTCGGGCTGCAGCTGAACATTCTCAAGCACCGGGGCAGGTCTGGATTTTTCTCGCACGAGGTATAGTGAATTATATGCCCCGGCATAATCGATTGAGCTTTTTTCAGGATCAAATGCAATAAGGGACATATCCATCCCATCCCGCTGTTCACCTGTTATCCCTTTTTGTCCCATCGTATTGATGATCTCTTTGCGCATCCTGCGCAGGATCACCCCAGGATGAGTAATATACTCCTTTTGAACCAGTTCCTTCAGTAACGACATTCCCATCATACTCATAAAAGCTCCCGGCACGCCATGTCCGGTGCAATCTGCAACAGTCGCAACCAGTTTACCTTCCACATCGGCAAACCAGTAAAAATCGCCGCTTACCACATCCCGCGGGCGGAAAAAAACGAAATGATCGCTCATCTTTTCATTTAGCAGCGCTAGTGCAGGCAGTGCGGCAGTCTGAAGCCTTTTTGCATATTCAATGCTTTTCATAATCTCATCATTATATGCTTCAATCGCCTGCTTCTGATCAAAAACCAGGTTCCGTTGGGCCTCAATCTCATCACGTTGCGTACTGATCTCCTCATTTTTCTGCTCAAGATCATGGTTTTTTTCCTCGATAACCTGTTTTTGCTGCGCCAGCAACTGTTTTTTGCGGCGGGTCGAGATCAGGCTGGCAAGAATAATAAGGGTAAGTATGCCCACTCCGATTACCGTTCCAGCCAATGCCTGTTTTTCAGATTTCTGTTTTGCCAGTTCAAGCTGGTCCAGTTGCTGCTTTTGCTCCAGCACCTGTTTCTGCCTCTCAAGGGCCTCCTGCTTTGCCATCTCTTCACTCAATTGTAGATCGGCAAGCTGTTTCTCCTGTTCCAGCAACTTGTTTTCACGTTCTTTTCGTGCTACAAGAAACTGTTGCTCCTTAATGATAATTGACTGACGCAAACTATCCTGTTTCAAAAAATCCAGATTTCGCTCACGCATCAGGAGTTCCTTTTCCTGCTCCATTTTTTCGTTTTGCAATTTCAGCTGCTCTATTGCCAGTTCCGAGACTTCGTCCTCTTTCAGGCGTAAGCGTAAAGCACGTTCCTGTTGCTCAAGCATGTTTTGCTTACTCTCCAATGCCTGTACATTCACCCGCCTGGCAAACTCAATGGAGTCCCTGATGGCAAGATACTTTTCATAATAGTTCAATGCGTTTACCGGATCATTTCCGTCCCTGAATATGTTTGAATAGGTCAGGTATGCACGGGCCTCCAGCCAGGGATCCGGTGCCTCCTGTGCCGACCGGATAGCGCTTCTGCAAAATAGCCCGGCATTATACAAATCACCAGTGGTATGATACAGGTTGGCAAGCATATTTTCATTTCTTGACTTCTCCGCAGGATGGTTTCCCTTTTCGAAAACCGCAATGGCATTGTTAAATAGTTCTGCGGCCCTCTTCTCATTCCCCGTGTTGGCGAAGCAGACTGCGGCATTGCTCATCATCAGTCCAATTTCCTTCTGTGGTATTGAGTTGACATGAGCAGACTCAATGGCAGAAAGATAATAGGACGATGCCTGCCTGTGGTTTTTCAGGAGCGTATGATAATAGCCAATATTATTGGTCAGCCTCACAACCTCATCAGCGTCTCCTTGATTCTCATACTCCTCAACCAGAATCATACTGTAATGAAGCGCGCTATCAAACTGTCCATCTGCTTCAAAGACCGTAACGAGATCATGTAGAATATTGAACCAGGTAGTACCTCCCCATGTATATTCCGGATGCAAGGAGCTGAATGTAAGGATCGCATCTTTATAATTCCCGCCATGAAATGCGGCAGAACCAATTCTGGCGTTGGTTTCAAGGCGATCCTGGAAAGACTCCCGGGGCAGTATTTCCAGCAGCTTTTCATAGTATTCCTGCTCCTTGGAATAAACCTGTTCTGCCCTGTAAGCTACCGCGATCTTCCTGTATAATCCGTCCATACGAACTGTGTCGTTAGAAGACTCGACCATGCCGGCAGCCCTGAGGTAATAGGGAAGTCCACTGGCAGATTGTCCACTCTTATGGTAAATGTCGCCCATCAGCTCCAAAATATTCAACTCATACTCTTTTGCTTCACGAGCCATGGCATATTGCAGAGCATGTTCCGCAGTATTGAGTGCCTGGGCAAACCTTTCTTCCTCGTAGAAGGCTCGTGCCTGCTTATAGCGTTCAGCAATATCGTCCTGCAAAGTTCTCTCAACAGGCGTTCCCAATTGTGCCCTGACAAAAGAGGTCAGCAGCAATAGTATGATGACTGTTTTAAAACGCAGGCAGTATGTTAAAACATTCGGTGTCATTCTGCAATTGAGCATCTTAATTCATTCTGTATGATAATCCGACCCTAATGGTTCTCCTTAACTGTGGATTATACAGCAAACCCGGTTCCAGCATTGCAGGGTTTGCCACTCCGTATCCTTCGTTAAAAAGATTAGTAACCTTTAAGAAAAGATTGAGATGGTTGCTCACACTGTAACTTGCCGTTGCATTCATGGTATAATATCCGTCTGCCTCACCAAAAATTCCTTCATATAATTCGTCGAACGGGATCAATACCCGAAGCCATTTACTCATCCAGTGACTTTCGACATATACATAGAGTTTGTCTGTTGGCTGCATGGAAATTTTCATTTTTCCTGAATGTCGTGGCGCTATCTTAAAATAGTCTTCTACAATATCTGTTACATTGGGAAGTTTGTCCTGACGTGCCTGGAAGTAGAGATGTACCTCTGCATTTAGTTGAATGGATCTTATAAGGTTATTCATCTTTAGCGAGGTCTGACTTCCGCCCACTGTGGAAACAGAGTTGCCAAGGTTAACCCATTGTCCGATCGAATCATTAACGATCCTCTCCCTGTCTATACTTTCGGGCATATCTATGATCCACTTGGACTCCTGGTAGGGTACAATATGGTTCCTGATGCGATAGGAGAAGAATGTCTGTTCGAGCGTCAACCTTGGAGAAAAATTTATAACGAAACCAAATTCGAGCGTTGAGAATTTCTCCGGCTTGATCGTATTTGCCGGCAAAGCCACAAGATAAATCATGGAATCATTTACAGGGTAGGCAAGTGACTGATAAATCAGAGAAGTTGGAGGAATCTTATATGCCGTTCCCACTGAAAGACGCAAGGAGGTTTTGTTCGATGTTTTATGTAATATGGCCAGGTGCGGACTGAAATTATTTGTATTAACCAGGGTATTGATATCGTTTCTTAAACCTCCAAGAAAACGAAACTTTTGCCAACTTGTATAAAACTGCACAAAGGCTGAATTATTTGTAAATAATACCGGATTTACACCGAACCTGCCAAATGGACTTCGGAAGTCCTGGTTAATCTCCTCTGCAAAAGGCACATAAAGACTCCTGTCGAAGGGTGTAGAAAGATAATTCGTTACCGGCAAGTTCCCTGAAACAGCGCTTGAGAAACCTGCCACTGTTTCAACCTTTCCAAACAAGGTTGTTGAAAAAACCTGGCTCAACTCAATATCGTTAGAAGCTGAATAACGGTAAGCCTTATCTGTAAATGCATTCTGGGTAAGTCCCTGGCTGGAGTTATTATCCATGTCGTACAGCAAACTGCTCAACTGGGTTGTGGATGTGAATCTTTTAAACTCCTTATTATAACTCAGGGTAAATTGTTGTATATTTTCTCCCCAGAAATTTTGTGGATTATTAAATTTGAAAAAGACAGGTGAGAGACCCAATGAGCTGTGCGTGCGCCGGTACATATAATTATAGGACAGTCCGATTCCACGGTAACTCAATTGCATACCCAGCATATGAGCTCCCGAACCTACCGCTTCCATATCAGGAAAATCCAGGCTGCCTTCATACTGCTCACCGTAAAATGTCTCCTTAAAATCCTCTTCACTGATATTTCTATCAGAAAGAGCCTCTTCGGTCACATCTGAAGGAGCAAGCGTTGCCGTTCCAATGGCCATATTCTTTCCGCGCGAACGGTAAAAGGTCAGCGGATTGTAGACACCCTCTTCAGAATAATCCAGGTTCATGGCGTTCATCTCTGACTTTGATCCGTAGAAACTGTATTGCAGAATATTGTTATTCTTACCGCCCTTGCCACCTACAGAAAAATTGATATAATTGTGTCCATAACCACCAAGGCTGATATCCCCCCTTACAAAAGTACCTTGTCCGGCCTCCTTCGTAATAATGTTAATAACACCTGAAACTGCATCAGCTCCATATACGGCAGACGAGTTACCATAGATAATCTCAATGCGTTCTGCCTGGCGTATGGGAAGTTGTCCCCCAAGAGGCATGCCTGCAACTACTGAAGGTTTTACCGGAACACCGTTTATTAAAATCTTGGTATACAGGTTCCCGGTCAGATTCCAAATCTGGAAATTCTCTCCTAGTTCCCCGGTACCGGGAACCGATACCTGGATGCCGGGCAGGGCCACCAGCACGTCGGACAAAGAAGTATATTGATTTCGGAGTATCTCCTCCTCAGTAACCACATATACCTGCAGGGGCACATCCTCCAGACTTTTAGAAATTCGCCCTGCAGAGATCACCTTCATTCTCCCCGAATCCACCGGGTAATTCAGGTGATCGATATCAAGTGTCAACAAGGTGGAGCGCAAACCAACCGTATCATTCTGGGCCGACAACGAATTACCGCACAACAGAAAAAGCAGATCAAGGATCAGGAATCTTTTAACCCATTTGATTAGTGACAAATACAACATTGCATTCATTTGTTCTCCGGTTATTGCATGAAGCTTGTAACCCACTCAATGAAATATACTGGTAATCATTCCAATTCATTCACAATAATTACGCTTTACAAAAAGGATGCATGTAAACATAAAACCTTTTCAATCTTCTTCAAATATAGAAAAAAGCACAAAACAACTGAATAAACTTGATAGAGGACCTGGAAATCATGTCTGGTCATGCCGCCGGATCTCCCCGTCGGCTTAACAATATTGCAACCGCCCTGGTTTCGG